>JAVEUY010000087.1:0-8897 GCA_034005315.1 Ignavibacteriaceae bacterium
GTTTTATTACAAACTAGACTCTGACTCTGGAGAAGTTTGGATAGTCGATTCACTTGATTCTGGTGCTGGAATGACATATAAGTTAGCCCTGTGCAAGAATCAGTACAATGGTCAAATTTTTGGTATGTCAACTATATTCAAAGAAATAACTTTTTACCATTATCAATCAGACACAATTATTCATGAATTTTCTTGGCCTCAATTTACTTTTATACTTGCCTATGGAATAGGTGAAGTAATGCAGATTGATGAAGAGGGTGGAGGACCAGTAAAAATATTGCAGGGTTGTATTATTGACGGAGATACGCTTGGTACTATTACCACAGCAGTAGAAGTAAATAATTCACCATATACTTTAGAGTTAAACCAAAATTATCCAAATCCATTTAATCCTGCTACCACAATTGAATTTAGTTTGCCTGAATCACAAAATGTAAAATTAATTATTTACTCTCTTTTAGGTGAAAAGATCAAAGTTCTTGTTGATGAGTATAAAACCATAGGTAAGCATTCTGTACTGTTCCGTGCAGAAGGGCTACCCAGTGGGGTGTATATTTATACTCTTACAACTAAAAATATAATTGTTTCGAAAAAATTGATTTTAATAAAATAGAAAGTATGAGGTCAAAATGAAAAAACTATTGTTATTCGTTTTGTTAATGAGCGTTATAACATTTAATAGTTATGCGCAAATTGATGAATTTTTATGTACTACTGAGCCTGAATTTGTTTGGTCAGGACAAGTTGGTGGTCTTTACAAGACCTCAGAGGGTACAATACGTGTACTATTTGTTTTTGCTCAATTCCCAGATGATAATTACGATATTAATAATGTAACCTGGCCAAAAGGACAAGCACCCGCAGATATGCAAAGCTGGGTTGATAATACATGGAGTGCAACTCCGACACAAGGGTCAATGACTCATTATTTTAATGATATGTCTTTTAATAAACTAAAATTTATTGGTAAAACTGTTTCTGTTATAACACAGCAGACCAGAGCCTGGTATTTAGCTAATAATAAAAAGCGGGGAGATATTCATACCGAGATAATCCAGCAGCTTGATCAAACCTGGGACTTTGCACAGTTTGACAATTGGGATTATGAAGGAAATTATAATCATAAAAACCAGCCAGATGGAATTGTAGATATGGTTTTTATGGTGTGGAGAAATATTGCGAATGAATTTATTCCTGATTCAATAGCGTTGATTTATGAAAGGCTAAGTATGGGGCGTGTTGCAGATTTAGGTGGTGGTCCAGCTGTTACAGTTGACAATGGATATAGAGCGGTTAATATGGGATACGGGGGTAATGGTTCCGGTGTAACTCTTACGGATTGGTTTACAGAAAATATGTTTCGTTTCAGCATTCACGAGTTTGGTCATTACCTGCAGGGCGGGAACGACCAGCACGTTGGCTATGGTTTCTGGGGATTATGTTCTGGCTGGGGAATTAAAAACTTTGTACCAAATTCATTTGAAAGATACCGTTTGGGCTGGATAAACTTAAACACTGTTCAGGCTTCACCCAACGGTACAATAAGCAGTGCTACATTACCTGACTATGTAACAAGCGGCGTAGCGTATAGGCTTGTCATCAATGATGCAGCAAAACAATATTTTTATATTGAGAATCATCAGAAGACTTCATTCTGGGAAAACAACCAGATGTTTTTGAGAAGCCCTTACGGCAATGTTGAAAACGGTATTTATATCTTAAGACAAGATGGTGCAGGAGGTAATAATAAATTCATTAGATGCCTTGCTGCAGACGGAAGATATAATTGGACAGTAAATCAAATAATTCAAAGTCCTTGGCACGCACAAACCTTATTGTTACCAGTATTTAAAATGTTAAACCCTGATAGAGTTAATGGTTATACTGATTTAGATTGGATACCCTGGTGGTGGAATGGTGTATATCAAGATGAAGCAGCAATTCTTTTTACAGAAAATAGTAATGGTGAACCGATAGAAGATATAAGAAATCATGGAGACGGTAAAGATGCATTTCGGATTGGTTATAATGAAGTATGGTCACCTTATAGCAACCCTAATTCACAAAGATTAAATAAAGATGTAACTCCATTCGGTTTCAAGATTAATAGCTTTAATTATGGTGTTGCCTCGTTGGATATTTATGTTGGTACATCGTTAGACGGTCCTCCATCAAAGCCACAGAATTTAACAGTTACAGCAAGCTCAACAAATCATCCATTATTAACTTGGGAACCAAATCTTGAGCCTGATAAAAGTTATTATAAAGTTTATAAATATAATATGTCTGGCACTGGCTGGGAATTTCTCGCTAATACAACATCTACAAGCTATCACGATATTTCAGTAAGTTATTGCCAACCTGGTCAGATTTGCCCGGAACGAAATATTAAATACAGGGTTACTTGTGTTGATACGCAGAACAAGGAATCAATACCTTCAAATGAGGTTATAACCAGTGTAAAGGGTTTTGGTATTGAAAAAGCTGTTGATAATCAAGGTTTTATGAACGCTCCCGATGATTATAATTTAGCAGCTAATTATCCAAACCCATTTAATCCAGGCACAATTATAAATTATGCTGTTAAAGAAGCCGGATTAGTTAAACTGAATGTTTATGATATACTCGGAGCAGAAGTAGCAGAGTTAGTTAATGAGGTTAAAGAAGCAGGTTATCATTCAGTTGAATTCAATGCAGCAACATTACCAAGCGGAGTTTATATTTATACAATGCAGGTAAACGGATTTACATCATCTAAAAAAATGCTGTTGATGAAATAATAATTTAATGAGAGTCATCCGTTTATTTGGATGACTCTCATCCATTACACTAAAGACCAAGACTTAATCCAGCCTTAAATCTTACTTCATACTTAAGAAGATTAACTGATTTTACAGCATCATTATAATAATTTAAAAAGTCAGAAATAATACAGATACTTGATTTTAAAAACACCTGCACGATCAGTTGTGTGCATTCTGTTTGGAAGCAGGTTATCATCTGCATCATATTCATTGCTTCTATCCCTAAACTCGTTTATTGCAAGATATATCCAGCTCTTTGGCAGGAAGTTCCAGCTAAATAAAAATCCGCCTATTATTCTTTCTATCCTGTTTGCAGATCTCACAAAAACGTTATCAACATAAACTCTGAAGTTTAAATTGTTAACCGGAGTAAATGATAAAAATGGTCTTGCATTGTAGGTTATATCTTCAATATTTCCGTCAGGATCATTTTCAATAAACATATCATAAGAAGTTCCGACTGTTAAAATATCCAGTGCTTTCCAGTTAGCTGAAAAGCCAAACCAGGAGTATGATGCAAGATAATCTCTGCTGAAGTTATAAGTTTTTTGATATCCGCCCCATACATTTCCGGTCCATTTTTGTGAGACATCAAACCAGGAGCTTAAATTTATACTATAAGAGTTGTAAATAATTCCTTCGTCTTTACTTCTGCCAAAATCAGTATTAATCTCATAACCCCAGCCATCACGAAACTGCATATTAAAACCTATAACTCCGGTATAATCAGTAAACAAATCTGAATGTTCATAGTTAACTGAAGGACCTAAATACAAAAACATATTTCTTATTGCGCTGTTTTCAAGGTACCAAACCGGGCCTGTCAGCAACGTAGAATTGAGCGTGCCGCTCCATGGAACAAATCCTATTTCGTTTATATTAAACTTATTGCCGATAGCTCTTAATCTGAATAAGCTGCCCCAGGTTTTTGTTATTCTATTAAATCCTACAGAAGCAGCATAATCACCTTTATTGTTTTCAAATGATCTTGCAAACTGATATGCAGCCTGCCAGTCAGAGCCGCGAAAAGCACCGTCAATATCTATTACACCGTATGTATTATTTTTTGTTTGTTTACCAACTATCAATAATCCGATTGATGAATTATCTAAAATTTTCTTTTTTAATCTTGCAGAACCAAAGTACGCCTGTTCTTCCGTAAGATGCTCTGAGTTATCCAAATAATTTTCTTTTCCGGTAAGAGCAACAAATCCGCCATACTCCCAATCATCATATCTGCCAAAAGCTTTAGTACCAAAGATAAGAGGAACTTCTTTTCCTCTCGGTAAAAGTTTACCTATTCTTCTTGAATAAAAAAGTTCTAATGGACTGTAAAAACCAGAGCCGCTTTGTTTCCCGGATGGATTAAACACTTCGTTACCTTCTGTAAAGAACGGTCGTCTCTCAGAAAAATAACTTTCGTAACGGCTGATATTAAATGAAAAAGGATCTGCTTCCACCTGTGCAAAATCCGGATTAGCAGTTAATAAAAAACTCAGACGCTCTGATGGATTATAAAAAACATCCAGTCCCGCATTAGGATCAAGTTTATATTTATCATTACCGAGATAAGTTGTTCTGGCAATTCCAACCGGATAAATCTCCAGGTTCAATCCTGTAACAGACGGTTTAAAGTTTTCAAAGATAAGTTTGCCGAATTTTGAAATCCTTTGTCCTTCGCTTTGTTCATACTCGCACCAGTAAATATCTTCTTTATTGTATGATCTCCAGCGGTCAAAATCCAATCCCCATTCGGTAAGATTTTTATCATACTTAATTGATTTATACGGAATTTTCATTTCGACAACATAACCCCAATCATAAATTTGTGAGGCTGCATCCCAGATACCATCCCAGCTATAATCACGGTTTCGTGCATCATCAAGCATTCTTGAATCTGATTTTACTCCCGACGCATTAACCGCAAATTTATAAGCTGTTTGTTTATCGCCGAAAGTATCAAGCATAATTGAAACAATATCTCCGGTGTAAGCATCCTGCATACCTGCGTTTGCCTGAATAAATTCCTTGTTGTCATAACAAATCATCAGACAATATATGGCTTCGTCGGTTGTTAAAACTTTAGCAATAGTTTTTACTGAGGTCGGCTGATTGTAATAAGGGTCTAACTGAAAGAATTTGTATGTAGAATCTGCAAGGTTCCAGATTTCATCAACTTTGCCGTCAATAATTATTTCTTTATCAGTTTTAAAAAGTAATAGTGATTTATTAAGGTTCTTGTTTTTTTCAGCAGCAAAAAGAAATGAAATAAAGATTATTACCAGAAGAGGGATAAGTTTTTTCATATAGCTTTTGCTTTTAGACTTTAGATTATCTTTTTGAGTCGAAAGTTATATTATATAAACTATATTGTTTGAGAATTTTAGATGAGCGGTTTAATTATTTTATAAGTGATAGAAAAAAGAATGCAATAAATGTTTAAAAAGTCTAAACATAATTAATCTGCAGCTTCAGACCTGGGAAAACTTACCCAAATTCTTTCTCAGCCAAAGGCTGATCCGCTTCTGGAGGAAATCCTTTAACACAAATAAAATTCACAATTCTGTAAACGGATAATCCCCTCTTGGGAGGGGCGAGGGGTGGGTTGGTTACTTTAAAAGTTTATGATATATCTGGCAAAATAAAAAGCCTCATCCCTAAATCCCTTCTCCAAAGGAGAAGGGACTTTTTAAATTTAAAAGGTGAGTTTAATCGCTCGCCTTTTTTATTGTAATTAAATCTTAATTCTATATTAGAATGAAATAAAACGACAATTTTTTAACCCACAGTTTCAACTGTGGAAAACCAAAAAACTACAAAACTTCATTAAACCGTTTTAATGGTTTATAAAATCTTCCAAAGATTTTCAACTAAGAAATTATTTTTAATCTCAGGAAACAAAAGTAAACCCAATCAAAAATTTTTTACAAAGGAGAATTTTTTACTTTTAACAAAAAACATTTTTACCGACACAATTTGTTTTGGCTTGAATATTGTTTTTTTTGCAATATTTTTTATAGTATAAAATTTGCGACATTAATTTTGTACAGAGGGATTAAAAATGAGTACAATAAAAATTTTCTCCGCGGGTAAATACTTCTTTATTTACAGAATTAGTTTGGGAATTATTTCCATCGCAATGCTGTTTTAATCCTGAATTGTTTATTTTGTAAAAAGGCAATTAACTTTTAATCAAAACCGGTAACAAAGGAGGTGATACCAATGGACAAGAAAAATGTAGATTTATTTTTACTAGGTGTTATTATTTTGTTTTTTATTTTTTCTTTTAATAGTTGTAATGATGATATCCCTACAAAATATGAACCGCCAACAATCGGTCCAATAGGTGGTATGCCAGCACCATATCAGGATGTTTCGATTTCACCAGATGGACAAAAACTTATCTTCTTTAGAACAAAATATACTTATGTTTCAAAAGACGGATTGAACATTCAATACGATCCTGATTCTACAGGAATATGGATTTGTAATATTGATGGTTCAGAAATGAAACTTATTTATAAAAACAATAATGATTTCATAGGGAGACCCCAATTTATACCAAATACGAACTATATTTTATTCAACCTAAATAGCCATATTGTAAAAGCACCATATAACGGTAATTTAATTGATAATAGTGATATACAGTTTCTAACTACTGAAGGGAAAAACTTTTTCCCATCAGTGAATTTTGACGGTAGCTTAATTACATATGATTCTAACACTGATAGTCCTAATGGAATGAAATTTATTTGGAGTATGAAGATTGATGGAAGTAAAAAAAATAGAATCGCCTATGAACCAAAAGAAGGTGAAATAAGAATGCCTTATTTTTCCCCGACTAGTGGAAAAATAGTGCACATAAGATGGCTTGTTGGCGTTCAGTTTTGTGAAGTATATATTATGAATATCTCAGGTGATAGTACAGTGCGACTAACATATAATTCTTATCAAGATTACGAACCACGGTTAAACTATTTAGAAAATAGATTTTTGTTATTAAGGAATGGGTCTCTGATTACAAGAGAAATTAACTCTAATAATGAAACCGTTTTAATACAGAAAAGTGCTCAATCTGCTATCTGGAATCCAAATAATAAAATTATTTTTGTTTGGCTTCTTGGTTATAATAAAAATAATGGAACCATCTGGATAATGAACGAAGATGGTTCTGGAAAAGAACAAATAACATATAACTATGGTTTAGTTTTAGAAGGAGGTGGTTAATTATATGTATGTCGAATAAAACGCCGTCAATATGTTGGCGCATATTGACGGCTTATAGCAAAACAACCCAGAGCAAAGTAACGCACTTAACTAAGGGTTTTTTATTGCCACTTTTAATTTAATGATTTTGCGAATTCATTGAAAGGATTTTAGTATGAAAAATTTAATCCAAGTTTTATCAATTATATTATTGATAATAACACTTACTTTTCAAGTATCTGGTCAACAAAGAAATCTTGAGAACGAAGTATTAGTTTATATTCAACCAGGGTATTTTGAACTCCCTGATGGACCTACAGAACAATTAAAACTTGAAGACATTAAGACAGTTAGTAATAACATTTTAAAAACAATAAAAGAGAAGAATGTTGTTTTATTCAGTAAAGCGTTTCCTGAATTTAAATCATCAGATACAATATCATTCAACGCTGAAGGGAATGAAATTAAACTTGCAGACGTTTCAAGAATATTTATTTTTACACTTAATGATAAGGCTAATAAGCAAAATTTAATTGAAGAACTATCTAAAACAGAAGGAATCTTGTTTGCAGAGGGTCATTCAAATTGGCAGACTTATGATACAAGATATCCTGAACAATGGTGGTTAAATAATACAGGTCAATATGGTGGAAAAGTTGATGCTGACATTGATGCTCCTGAAGCCTAGCAAATAACACAAGGTTCTGTTAATATAAAAGTCGGAATAATTGATACCGGAGTTGAAATAACGCACGATGATTTGAGTGGAAAATCAACAGGAGATTTGCCTGAAAGTTATTATAGTTATGGCCATGGTACCCATGTTGCAGGAATAGTTGGAGCAAAAGTCGGGGGCGGACAAGTTCTTGGGGTTAGCCCAAACACTTCAATAGTATCAAAAAAAGTTTTTAGCGGTGTTGATTATTATGGGAGGCCTTTATGGGCTGGTGATAATAACGCATACTCAAAAATAATGGAAGCTATAAATGAAGGCTGTTCAATTATTAATCATAGTTACGGAGGTCCAGATTATAGCACCACCCTTAGAATTGCTTTTGCAAACATTACAAAATATAATAGATCTAGTACTGTCGCAATGGGTAATAAGAATTCAAGCACACCCTCATATCCAGCAGCATTTGGACAAGGTATTATAGCGGTTGGAGCAACAGATAATTTGGATTTAAGATCTCAGGATGATACTCCGGATTATGAATGGGGTTCAAATTATGGTAATCATATCGATGTAACTGCGCCTGGCGGTAAGTACGCATTTGTAAATGACAAAAATATTTTATCAACTTGGACTGGGAACAGCTACTTAAAGAGTTCAGGTACCTCTATGGCATCACCGGTTGTTGCTGGTATTGCTTCGCTTCTAAAAGCTTATCACCACAATCTTTACAATGACGACATTGAACAAATAATCAGAATCTCTGCGGATGATTTAGGTCCTATTGGTTGGGATCCAGAATATGGCACAGGCAGAGTAAACGCATATAATGCATTAAATCGTTTAAGAGCACCATATCAGCTATCTCATTTGTCCGCATCGGGAGGAACCGATTACTCTCATACAGGCCAATATGCTACAATTATATACGGAGCAAGTGGATTGCCAGACAACATTTACATTGTGGAAAGACATGAAGTAAGAAAGAATGTTAGTTTTTCACCACATACAGACATTAACGTATGGGGTAGGGGAGTTGGTACAATAGGATGGTCCGCAGAAAGTCCCAACTTCACAATGGGGTATTATAATGCTTAAGTTGGAAAGTTACACTTGAAAGAATAAATTATATATAAAAAACTTCAGGAGTAACTATGAAGAACGAAAAAAGAAAGTTCACAGCAGAATTTAAGGTTCAGGTATTAAGAGAA
>JAVEUY010000088.1:0-8879 GCA_034005315.1 Ignavibacteriaceae bacterium
TGTTCGTTGTTCCTTTTGTGCCTAGAGAGATTGATGATATACTGGGCATAGTTAGAACACCCATACGGGAAGTTACAAGTATTGCAAGTTTAGGTTGATTCACAGCCCCCTTTATTACATCATCAGTTATTTGACAGGTTGTTATGTAGAATGTTTTGTCTTCGGGAATAAAATAAAAATTTGTGTTTTCACCAATATCATCAAATGAATTTATATTGTTATTTGCAATCATTGTATCGACTGTAACAAATTGTCCGGTTGATACACTGATGAAATGTCCGGGTCCGCCAATGTGATCATTCAATCCAATTGATGCAGAGAAGTATCCGGAAATTTGTGGACCATAGTGAAATGCAATTGTGCCGTCCAATTCAAACAAACTAACCTGAAAACTTTTTCTTCCTCCTGATACTTCAATATCCTTCCATTCAACAATAAATTGTCGGTTTGGTGCAACACCGATAGTCTTATATCTTATTTCACTTATTTCATCATCTATCAAATCATCCCATAAAGGGCAGATAAGTGGTTTTGCTGTTGTGCTTGCAAGATCATTGTCATATCCCAATCCGGTATATGACTGACCTAATTCCAACCATCCATTTACAGAAATTCTTGCTGTTGAATATGTTACACCCATATAAGGAAAATTAAAGGGAAGGCTGATATTTTCAGATCCATCATTTCCTGTTGCAGTACTTAAAGTTGCATCCTGCAGTTCGGTGTAATATTCATATCCCCGGGGATCAAAACTGTAACCAAGATATAAGTCCTGCGCAAAAGAGTTGATTGAGATCGTAAAACAAAAAATCAGTAATGTATAAAATTTCATAATAGCACCTTTTACTTTAAATAAATCATTTTCTTAGTCTCACCATATTCACCCGCATTTAGATGGTAATAATAAACACCGCTTGGCAACTTGCTATTTGCGGTATAATCTACGGAATGATTTCCTGCTTCATAATATCCATCCACTATTGTCTCAAGCTCTCTGCCCAATATATCAAACAGTTTTATTGTCTGATAACTGCCAACAGGTGAATCCCAGTTGATTGTTGTAGTTGGATTAAAAGGATTAGGATAATTTTGTAATAATGAAAATTCTTTTGGTAATACATCATTCTCCTCATCTATTGCTGTTATAACTTTAGTAAATGAATATGTTTTACTGTAAGCTCCGTAACCAAGTGTGTTGCAGGCTTTTACTTTCCAATAATATTTTTGATCAGCTAACAGATCTACCATCTGTAAAGAAGTATCCGTAACTAAAGTATCAACTGAAACTGTAAATAATGAATCAGTAGAAAGAATTAACCTATAACCAGATATATCAGGAAAATCTGTTGACCAAATGAAATTTACAGTATCAGAATTTACAACTGCTTTATCCTCAGGCAAAACTAAATTGGGAGGTGAAGGGAAAGCACCGCCGCCATCAGTTGTATGAAGCAAATACCCGCCTGCACCAGTACTGGTAGTTACTGCTGCCCAGCCAAACCGTCTTTCTATAACCTTAAAATCAGAAATCTGGTAATTTCCCACTATAGTAAATTGATTGTTCAAGTTAATTCCACCATCAAGAGTTAAATTAATTTTATTTGATTCCATAATCCATCCCACACTATGGTCTATAAAAAAAACACCGGAAAAATACTTACTAGTAAATGTTCCTGTATTATTCCAATTCAGCCCGCCGTTTGAGGTTCTGTAAACAGACCAAACACCTACACTCCAACCATTGTTCTCGTCTATAAAAAAAATTCCGTTTTGCTCGTATCCGGAGCCTTTTTGGCTTACCCAAGACTGACCAGCATTGGAAGTATAATAAATTCCACCTCCGGAAAAAGGTGCAACATATTCCCAGGTACAATACCATCCTTTAGTCTCATTGACAAATGTCAAATCAGAAATATGTTCGCCAGGTGATAAATTTGGTGCCACAGTGTTCCAACTATTACCGCCATTGGTTGTGTGTAACATAATACCCTGATTATTTGATCCCCAGGTACCTGCAGCCCATACATTTTGAGAATTAATTACAGACAGCATTGTCAACTGCATACTCGGTAAACTGTTCTGTAATATCCAGGTTTCTCCTCCATTAGTTGTATGAATGATTTTTCCTGAATCACCTACTGCCCAGCCGTTTAATAAATCTGCAAATCTTAGTTTTCTTATTACTGAAGTGATTCCTGTTGTCTGTGTAATCCAGTTTTTGCCTCCATCATAAGTTCTGATTATGAACCCCTTATTAGTTGAAGCCCAGCCATTCAATAAATCTACAAAGTATATTGATGTATAGTTTATTCCGGCTACAGGATTGTTAAATGGGTGTAGTTTCTGCCACTGAGGAAAAGCCAGATTGGAAAATAACAGAATTGAAAATATGATAATTTTCATTTTATCACCTGCATCTTTTTTACCTGAATAAAATTATCTGCCGTTAATTGATAATAATAAACTCCACTTGCTAAAGCAGAAGCATCGTATGATAAATCGTAAATACCGGGAGATTTCTCTCCATTTACTAATACTGCTACCCGTCTTCCTAACACATCAAAAATTTTTAATGTTACTAAAGCTTGTTTCGGTATCTGAAATCTGATATTAGTGACTGGATTAAATGGATTTGGATAGTTTTGCATTAAAGCAAATTCATTTAATTGTTCATTTTCATCAACTCCGGTATTAAAATCCCACACACACTTATAATAGTCTGTTTCAGGCGAGTATGAGGTTTCTTGAATAATTCCTTTATCCTTTGCTACTATTCTATAATAGAAGTCAAATCCATTTTTTAGAAGACTCGTATCTACAATAGTATTAATTCTGTAGTTAAGTGAGTACTGAGTGCGTTCTGCTAATACATTTTGATTATATATTATTGAATCGACCTTTTGATAGTAGCTCTCCATATACACACTATCCACAAAGATAAAATTCTTAGATATTACTGAATAAGCATGCTCAACAAGCACTGTAATATCAAAATTTTCTGAGCCTATTATTGTAATTGGAATGATAGAAATTACAGGCTTATAATGATTTGTATAATTAATTTGATTTCCGAGACTATCATAAATGATTGCCATTATCAAAGTATGATCTCTGATTAAGTTAATATTTGAATACTGGTAGTAGTAAGGACCAATATTCTCTGCATATCTATTCTCTTCATAATCAGTTACCCCTATATAAGTTGTATCAAAACCCGAACCTTTGTAATTCCTAGTAGCATTAAATAAAGTAGTGTTGCCGTGCAGAAAAGTAGCAATACGATTCGGGTTATTAAAAAGATTAGAGTTATGATAAGGTAAGGGATATTGTATAAAAGTGTGTTGAGGAATTAATCTTAAATCCAAATGAATATAATCTTTATCATTATACCAGGCATAAATCTTTTTATCATCTTCGGAGTATCTCACCCAATTATTAAGAAACTTATAATATTTTATATTATTAATTAACGTATCATCATTTACTACAAGAGTTCTTAACCAATAACCTGAATAATCTTTTCCACGAAATTGCCATTTATTGCCAATATGAAGAGGAAGATAATTATTGCCTACATATGGAGTAATATCTGGATCGTATCTATAAATTCCATTATCCGTGCCTAAAAAAATTTTATTATTTACTGTACAGATTGCTTTTATATAGCTTGGCCCACCAAGATAACTCCAGCTAATTCCCTGATCCGTGCTTTTATATAATCCATGATATCCATAAAATAAATTATTACTCTCATCAATACTTAAAATGGGTTTTTCTGGATAGGAAGGAATAAAACCAATCTGTTCCCAGGTAATTCCTAAATCAGTTGATCGTGAAATTTTTTCACGGTGTTCAGCATATAAGTATTGATTTGAATCGGCTATTAAAGAATTTACATTTAAAAGCAAATTAGAATTTATGATTTGATTCCAAGTGCTTCCATAATCAGTTGATGAGAAAATACTTCTACCAGCAGTAGATACGAATGTTTTCCCCGAATCTAAAGCAACTATCGAAGTAATTGATTTATCAGTTACTGAGATAACACTCCATGAATTTCCTGAGTCTGTTGATTTAAGAAAAGTACCATTATCATCTCCAACATATATGTATCCTTCAGGTGATGTAATCATAGATCGGGCGGAAACATATTGCGAATCACATATTACCCATGTATTCCCATAATTTGTTGATTTATAAATCCCGAACCAAGAACCGGATTGCGCTGCATAAATATTTTCTGCAGAGTCTATCGATAATTTATTGTCACCACCATTAGGATTACCTGTCCATTGCCAGGTTGTACCACCATTGGTTGAACGAAAAACTCCCAACCCGCTTGCGAAGATGTATCCACTTGCAGCAATATCAATATCAGAAATTGCGTGTGTGTGATTAAAAACCTTTACCCAGTAAAGCGGCTGAGCATTTGAGAAGGAATAAAAGATGGTCAGAAATATTGTAAGGAACTTAAACTTCATAAGAACCTCTAAAAAATCTAACTTAAAGTATGAAACAAACTTTGTAATGTCAAACAAATATTACTTGCTAAACCACAAACACTTTTGCAATATCAATTAGTAAGGATGGATTATTGAATAAGGCTGTTGTAAATACTTTGCCAAGTGTTCTTTTTTCGATTGGGATTTTTAATACCGAATGTGCGATGTTATTAAACTTTTCATCTGAAAAATTGTAAATGCCTTCTTTAATTCTGTTAAAAGTTTCGTGGCGTTTACCGAGTCTGTCCTTCCAGGCTTTGTCATAAGTTAAAATATGATCGGGTTTGTTTTGTTTAATTGCGTCGCCCGCAATTGTTCCGGCAATCTTTCCGCCAATCATTCCGCTTGCAATTCCTCCGCCGCTAAGCGGATTAATCTGTCGTGCTGCGTCACCGACTAACATAATTCCGGGACCGGAAATTTTATCTAAAGTAACTGCACAAGGAACTCCGCCTGCAATTTTTGTAAGCACCGGCGCATCCGGATAATGCCTGTTCATAAAATCATCAAGATAATACTGAGCATATTTTTTTTTATTAACCGAGCCGCTTATACCTAATCCGATGTTTGCTTTATTTTTGCCTTTCGGAAAAATCCAGAAGTATCCGTTTGGAGCAACCTCCTGTCCGAAATAAAAGTAAAGTGTATTCTGATCAACCGGAATATTTGCAGCAGTAACCTGAACAGCACTTTCCATATCACGAAAATCAGTAACAGTTTTTAATCCAGCCCATCTTCCTATACGTGATTCAACACCATCAGCAGCAATAACAATTTTTGATTTTATCTCTTTCTGTTCACCTTGATACTCATATTTTACTCCGCTAACCTTGCCATTATCAAACAACAACTCGTTTACATAAGCGCGGGTTAATATTTCTGCACCGGCTTCTGCAGCGGTTCTTGCAAGTTCATAATCAAAATTTCTTCTTTCAAGAACATAACCGGCATCACCAAACTCAACAATTACTTCGCTTCCATCCGGTGCATTGAAAGAAAATTTATTAATCTTTGCCGCAATCCATTTATCATCAGACTTAATAAATTCTTCAACACCGGCTTTACTAATTGCTTCACCGCATCTTACAGGATAACCGACATCTCTGTCTTTTTCAAGCATCAAAACGGAAACTCCTTGTTCGGCGGCAAATCTTGCAGCCATACTTCCTGCTGGTCCAGCACCGACCACTATTATGTCGTATTCAGTTTTCAATTTTTATCATTCCGTTTTTACTTCTCAAAGCCACAGTCCTAAACCAATAGTAGGCAATAGGCAGTATTTAAATCATTTTTTATCGGTATTTCTTAAATAACTTTCCGGATTTTCTATCATATAGTTTAGCATTCTTCCAATTTCCCTAGAACGGTTTATCAAATCTTCAAAGGTGGTTTTGTCTTTGTATTTACATTCAAAAGCAAATTCCAACCAAACCTGGTTTTCGGAGTTTTCCATATCGGCATCAGAGGTCTTTGAAATAAAGTGAGCTTCATATCTTCTTTTCTGTAAGCTTCAGCTATAGAAGAACAGACTGATCTTGACGATCTTCTAATTTGATCGGTTAAAGAATACTTTTCTTCTTTTGGAAAGCTTTTTGAGACTTCAAAAATCTGCATAGCTAATTCAAAAGCTTTTTTATACACCGTCAAGTCTTTAAATGTTAAATTCATTTTCTCATTGCCTATTGCCTACTGTTTATTGCCTATTTTTTAAGAACTCCATCGCGGTTAAATTTAATTACTTCAATCGGACAGGACCAAACACATTTTGCACAGTTTGTACATCTTTCATCAATAATATAAATTTCAGCTTCTTTTAATTCTATTGCATCTTCCGGACAAACACCAACGCAGCATCCGCAAAAGTCGCACTTATCCGGTAAGATATCAATCATTAGCTTCCCTGTTTTCGCTTGTCTGTATTTTAGTTCCATTTAAGGTTTATATTTTTTTTCAGGATCTAAACTTTTTCCAATTCTTCACGAATAGATTTTTTTCTTTTCTCCAGCTCTTGTTTTTCTTTCATAAGTTCAATTAACCTTTCTTCATCCTCAGTATTCTCCTGAGCTTTAACATTTGCTGCTATCTGCATATCAATATGAGTTTGTTTAAACTTTATAACAAGGTCTGCTGCATATCTCTTGTTTCTCATTCCCTGATCTTCCGAAAGAGAAAACTCTTCCCAGTTATCGCTCAAAGAATATTTTTCAATCGTAAGCTCACGCAAATAAGCCTGAGTTTCATCATTAAATAAGCTCATCAGATCAGCCGAATCTAAACTGCCGCGATTTTCATATTCAAAATATACTTTTTCAAAAATCTCTTTATGGATACTCACAAGAATATCATCTTCCGGAATATTATCAACAACCAATGCAATTATCTTTTCATCATTTTCAAAAAGTATCCGAATTAATTCGCGCTCTGTGTTGTATAAGTGCGATGGAATTTTAACACTCTCTTTTACTATCAATCCCTCTTTTGGAATATCTTCGTCCTTAAAAATTCTTTGTGATTGTATCCTGTTTTGCTTCTTCTGGAATTCAAGAGTTTTATCCAATTCAGCTTCTAAAAGTTTTTCTCTCAGATTAAATTTTCTGGAGATATTTCTTATTAACAGATTCCTTTTAAGTTCATCATCAACAAGAGCGATTGGTTTTACAAGCTCTCGTATTGCGCCAGCCATTTTTGTCGGATCATCAAACATTCCTTGTGTTTCATAATAGGTAGTTTGATATTCAAGAAAATTTTCAGCCCGTTTAATAATTTCTTCAAAAGCTTCTTTACCAAATTTATTTACAAAGGAGTCCGGGTCTTCATCTTTTGGCAATGTTGAAATCTTAACATCAAAATCCCGTTTAAGTAAAATTTCAATACTACGCATTGATGCTTTTATTCCGGCAGTATCTGCATCAAATAAAAGAACAACATTTTTTGTGTAACGTGAAAGAAGCTGAGTCTGATCATCAGTTAAAGCTGTGCCCGAAACTGCAACAACATTTTTAATTCCTGCCTGATAAAGTGAAATTAAATCCATATAGCCTTCAACAATAATTGCTTTATCAAGTTTTCTGATATCATCTTTTGCATGCGAAAGCCCGTAAAGGATTCTGCCCTTTACATAAATTAAAGATTCCGGTGAGTTGATATATTTTCCGCCAGTATCTTCTTCTCTTAATTTTCTACCTGCAAAAGCAACAACTCTTCCGTTTGGTGAGAATATGGGAAAGATAATTCTACCCGGCAGTTTATCATAAACCCTTCCGTCTTTGTATTGCCCGATTAATCCAAGCTGTAATGCTCTTTGAAGATCAATGTTTTTTTCTTTAAGAAAATTTACAAGATTTTCGTAACCGTTTATTGCATAACCTAAACCGAACGCACGCATCGTTTGAATTTTGAGATTCCGGTTTTTAAAATATTCCCGTGCAGTCTCTCCTTCCTGATCATTTAACAGGTTGTTTAAAAAATACCGTGCAGCTTCAGTATTTATATCATACAGAATCTCCTGCTCCGATTGTTTTTCGTTGTAACCTTCATCATCGTAACTGATTTCAATACCCTGTTGTTCTGCTATCTCCTGAACTGCTTCGATAAAAGAAATTTTTTTGTATTCCATAAGAAACTTAAAAACATTTCCGCCTGTATGACATCCGAAGCAATGAAAGATTTGCTTATCTTCCGTTACAGTAAACGATGGAGTTTTTTCGTTATGAAACGGACATAATCCTACAAAGTTTTTACCGCGTTTTCTTAACTGAACATATTCTGATATTACATCAACAATGCTTATTGAGTTTCTTATTTCTTCTATTTTCGATTCCGAGATTCGCATATCCAAATATAATAAGATTAAGACTCATGATTTAAAGCTTTTAGTGTAGACTGAATTATTTTTATATTTATAATGAAACTAAATTGATTTAAGAATTGTGTAGTTTTTAACTATAAGCAAATATTATGGAAGAAATTGTAAAGAACCTAAAACATTATTGCAACAGTTTAACAAAATACTCAAGATATAAAACAAGAGAAGTTATAGTCGGAGATATCCCTCTCGGAGGAAATAACCCCATCCGTATTCAATCGATGACAACAACCGATACGATGAATACAATTGCAACTGTTGAGCAGACAATAAGAATGGTAAATGCAGGCTGTGAATATGTAAGGATAACTGCACCAAGTATTAATGAAGCAAAAAATCTTGAGGAAATAAAAAAGGAACTTCGTGTACGCGGCTATAATGTTCCGTTGATTGCAGATATTCATTTTACTCCCAATGCGGCAGAGATGGCAGCACGAATTGTTGAAAAGGTCAGAATCAATCCCGGCAATTATATTGATAAGAAAAAATTTGATCTGATCGAATATACAGAT
>JAVEUY010000089.1:0-8805 GCA_034005315.1 Ignavibacteriaceae bacterium
GATATATTACATTTTATTTGATATGTTAAAAATTATATTATAACTATTTATAAAAACTGAAAACCTGAAAAAACTTATCATTATTTCTGAATGATTTTTTGCAAAACGTTTTTCTTATTTATCTCACAAAAAAAAAAGCGCTTAGTCCCCTCTTGGGAGGGTCGAGGGGTGGGTCAAATAATTGTGTTTTCATCAACCCATTTCTCAATTTTCTTAATAACTTCATCTAACTGATATATTACTTCCATATCATCAAACCTCAATACGGTCACACCAAGTTCTCTTAATCTTTTATCTTTCTTTGCATCTCTTTCAGCATTTCCATAATGGCTTTCGCCATCTATTTCTATTGCCAGCAGAAGTTCTTTGCAATAAAAGTCAACTATATAATTATCTATTGGTTTTTGACGATCAAAATCATATCCGCGTATTTGTTTACCTTTAAGATAATTCCAAACCATTATCTCGGTAAAGGTACTGTTGTTCCTGAGTTTTCTGGCATACTCTTTTAATTTTGGATTGTATGGTAATACTTTTCTGCGTTTCATTGTGAAGATAACTTAATAATTATTTTAGTAATAAAACATAGCAACCCACCCCTTCATCCCCTCCGAGGAGGGGACAACACATCCTATCAGAGATAACAAAAATTAGATTATAACTATTTATAAAAACTGAAAACCTGAAAAAACTTATCATTATTTCTGAATGATTTTTTACAAATCGATTTTTTATTTACCACAAAAAAAAGAGCAGGCAATCCCCTCCTTGGAGGGGCGAGGGGTGGGTCAAAGATGACTCGTCCTGAAATAGCCTGATAAAAACATCAATGAAAAGATTTATAAAACAAAATCCCACTAAAATCTATCTAAGAAATTTTGAGAAATAAATTTCTTTCCTTGCATATCTTGCTTTAAATCATAGTGAGATAGCCGGCATAAGCCAACTCTTGACTTGTAAACTGTTTTTAAATTATTTTTTCGACCGTTCAAGTAAAAGAGTCGAAAGTTTAATAATATGGACAAAACAAAAGAGAAAGAACAAGCTATACTTAAAGCAGCAAGAGAGCGGTTTGCACAGTATGGATTTACCAAGGCAACAATGGACGAAATTGCTTCGGATGTTGAATTGGGCAAAGCATCGCTTTACTATTATTTTCCTGCAAAGGAAGATTTATTCCGCGCAGTGATTCATCACGAACAAAATGAGTTTGTTAGAGCAATTGAGAAAATCCTTAAACAAAATACTTCTGCCTCAAAAAAACTTGCTCTTTATGTAGAGAAAAGATTAGAGTTTTTTGAAGAGCTATTAAACCTCGGGACATTAAATGTTCATTCAATCTCCGGCACCAAATCAATTTATAATTCTTTGTTCGAGGATTTTAATTCACAAGAGTTGAAGCTGATTGAAAGTATAATAAAAGATGGCAAGAAAAAAGGCGAGTTCAAAAAATTACTCTCTGATGACCTGCCGGAATTAATTCTGCATATACTTCAGGGATTAAGATTTATAGCATTGCGTCAATTGAAAGGAAGAAGCAATGACAGGATTTATGTTAATCAGTTAAAAAAAGAATCAGGTTTGTTCATAAAAATATTTTTAGAAGGAATTAAAGCAAAACGGGAGTTAAGTTAATGGCAAATGAAGATAACGAAATAAAAAATTCAAATAATAAATTAAATAATTCAGATAACGGGAATAAAAAAGGAGATGAGTCTCAGAGTTTTTATACAAAGAAAAGAATTATCATACCATTCATAGTTATTGCAATTGCAGCCGTATTTGCCTGGAGATGGTATCAGGCTCAGCTTGGTTTTGTTTCAACTGATGATGCGTTTATTGATGCAGACAAGTTAACTGTAAGTTCAAAAATTCTGGGCAGAATAATCAGTTTAAATTTTGATGAGGGTGACACTGTAAAAATTAGTGATGTTTTTGCAACTCTTGATTCAACCGATATGTATGCTCAGAAAAATGAATCCGAAGCACTTCTTTCTGCATCCAGAGAAAACATAAATCTTGAGAAAGTAAATCTTGAAAAAGCGCAGGAGGATTTTAACAGAGCTGAGCTGCAATATGAAAGCAATATTATCTCAAAAGAAAAATTTGATAATGCGCGTCACGCCTTAGATCAGGCAAAAGCAAAATACGAACTCGCAAAATCAAATCTTAAAACTTCTACAGCAAGATTAAATGTTATAAAAACACAATTAACCAATACAGTCATTTCATCACCTATAAACGGCGTGATTGGTAAACGATGGGTCCTGCGCGGAGATGTTGTTCAGCCAGGTCAGCCAATCTATACTGTGTTTGATGTAAACAATGTTTGGGTAACAGCAGATCTTGAAGAAACAAAACTTGCCTCTATTCAAAATGGCAATAAAGTTCAGATAACTGTTGATACTTATCCGGATCAGAAATTTGCTGGTGAAGTGTATTTAATGGGTTCTAATACTGCATCACAATTTTCATTAATTCCGCCTGCTAATGCATCCGGCAATTTCACAAAAATTACTCAGAGAGTTCCGATAAGAATCTCAATTTATCCGGTTGATGAAAATGGTAATCAGGTTCACGATAAAAACATAAGACTGCTGCCGGGAATGTCCGTTGAAATAAAAATTAAGTTAGAAAACTAAATGTCAAACAATTCAAAAAACGGTTTTGGTGCTAAACTCTCTACTCTGGATCAGCATCCGTCTTACAAATGGTTTGTGCTTGCCAATGTAATGATCGGCACTTTTATGGCTGTGCTCGATTCAACTATTGTTAACGTTGCTCTCCCAAAGATGATGGCGGCATTTGGCATTAGTGTAGATAAGGTTGAATGGGTGATTACCGGTTACCTGTTAATCTTTGCTGTTGTGCTTCCTTCCTCAGGATGGATTGCAGATCATTTTGGATACAAGAAAACTTATTTACTCGGAATGTTTTTGTTTACGCTCGGCTCTTTGTTGTGCAGTCTTTCTACCGATGAAAACATGCTGATTATGTTCAGAGTTCTTCAGGGATCGGGTGCGGGATTTATTATGCCGGTTGGAATGGCAATTGTAACAAGAGAATTTCCACCGGAAAAAAGAGGTATGGCTTTAGGGTTCTGGGGAATCGCATCAGCCGCTTCTGTTTCTCTTGGTCCAATGCTTGGCGGTTATCTGATAGATGCTTTTAGCTGGCATACAATTTTTGATATTAACGTTCCGGTTGGTGTTATTGGTTTAGTAGCTACGGCAGTAATACAGCGTGAATATAAAATCGAACAAACCCGGGATTTTGACATCATCGGCTTTATATCAATGACATTGTTTCTTGTTTTTCTTTTGCTTGCTTTGTCGGATGGAAACGCAGCATGGAACACAGGCGGCTGGACATCTGATTTTATCTTAAGCTGTTTTGCAATTTCTTTTATTGCATTTGTAATTTTTATTATTACTGAATTAACTGTAAAACATCCGATTGTTGAGTTAAAACTATTGATGAACAGAAATTTTGGTTTAGCTAATCTGATGATGTTCATATTCGGACTTGGTTTTTTTGGAATCACTTTTCTTGTTCCGCTGTATCTGCAAAACTCTCTCGGATATACAGCGCTTCAGGCTGGATTTGTGTTCTTTCCGGTAGGAATAATTCAGGGAGTAACTTCTCCTATTATAGGAAGGCTCGCAGATAAAATGAATCCCAAGATTCTGATTTTTATCGGAACTGTTCTAACTGTTATCAGCACATATATGTATAAAGACCTTTCAATCTACACAGAATATAATGACATAATGATCCCGCTTATTATCAGAGGGTTTGGACTTGGCTTTATGTTTATTCCGCTTAACACAATGGCAATCAATAATGTTCCGAGAGCTAAGATGGCTCAGGCAACAGGTTTATTTAATACAATAAGACAAATCGGCGGAAGTTTTGGTGTCGCAATTCTTGGTTCATGGCTTACAAGAAGAGTATTATTTCACACAGCATTATTTGGTGAAGCAGCAAATCAGAATTCACCTGTCTTTAAACAGACTGTTACAAATATAAATCACTTTGTTCAGCACAGCACAGGAAGTTCGGGTGCAGAATTATTAGCAAGATCAAAAGCCTTAATTGCACAACATATAACTAACCAGGCATTTGTTCAGGGTATTGCAGATGATTTTCTTGCCGCAGCAGTTATAACTGTATTGATAATTATTCCTTTAATGTTTCTCCGTTATACCAAAAGAAAAAACGGAGAGAAAATTGAAATTTTAGAATAAAAGTTTTATGGAGATAAAAATAAAATGTTAAGATTATTATTGATGTTTCTTATCACTCTTCAATTTATAAATGCACAGAACGTTCAGGATTCATTAACTGTAAACAATGCAATCGATTTAACTTTAAAAAATTATCCTTTGATTCAGCAGGCAGCAGAAAGAATCAACCTTGCTGAAGCAAAGATAAAAGAGCAGCAAAGCAGTCTTTATCCGGTTGTAAATGCGAATGCTTCTTATACAAGAATAGGTCCGATTCCTGCAATAGTTTTTGGTAATGAAACTTTTCAATTATTTCCGGCAAATAATTATGATGTTAATGTTTCTTTATTTCATACTTTATATGATTTCGGAAAAAGAGATGCGATGATTGATCTGACCAAATCATTAAAGCAATCAGAGCTTGATAATGTTGATTTTGTAAAATCTGCTCTTGCATTTCAAACTGTTCAGACATTTTATTCAATTTTACTTTTAGAAAGAAGCATCGCTGTAAAGGATACAGATATAGCAAACCTTAACGATCATTTTTTGTTCACAAATAAAAAAGTCCAAACAGGCAGTGCAACAGATTTTGATGCTCTCACAACAAGTGTCAGAATATCAAATGCAGAAAATCAGAAACTTGATTTGCAGAATTTACTTGATAAACAAATTGTATTGTTAAAAAAACTGACCGGCATTCCCTATGAAACAGATACAAAATTAAATGGTGATTTTTCTTTCAATCAATTTTCTGTAAACAAAGATTCGCTGTTGGAAATTGCTTTTCAGCAAAGACCGGAAATAAAATTAGCGCTTGATCAGGAAAACAGCGCTCACCTGCAAAAAAATCTTGCCGGTCTTGGTAATATGCCTTCGCTTAATATTAATTTATCTTATGGACTGAAGAACGGTTTTATTCCTAATCTTGATGTATTAAGAGGTAACTGGGTTGCAGGAGTTGGCGTAAGCGTTCCGGTTTTTAATGGTTTCAGAACATCTGCGAATGAAGAAGAAGCAGATGCCAATATAAAAATATCTGAAACCCATACTTTGCAGGTTAAGAAGGATATCTATGCAGAAGTTCAGCAAGCGGTTGAAGATATTAAAACAAAGATCAATAAAATTACCACCACAAAAATTCAGGTAAGTTATGCAGAGGAAACCATAAAGCGCGCAAATGTTCAGTATAAAAACGGTGTGGTAACAAATCTCGATCTGCTTGATGCTGAAAATTCTTTAGAACAGGCACAACTGCAATATCTTCAGGCAATTTACGATGCTATCATCAGTAATTATAATTTGAAGAAAGCAGTTGGTGATGTTATCTGGTGATAAAAAAAGACTCAGATAATTACATTTTCAATTATTAAAAGGATTTACTCTGTCCTGATTAAAGTTTGGTAAATAATTTGCGGGACTTTCCATTTCCTGAATCCAGCCGTTGTGTAATCCGTATTTATCAAGCAGGTCAAGAGCTTTTTGATACTCTGAGTATCTTAAAGTTCTGTTAATTAAAATATCTTTATAAGCTTTATGTGTTGGATAATATTGTGACATTAAAGAAATGTAAATATTCGGACTAAGCTCTTCAGCAATAAACTTAAAAACTTTTTCAGTATCTGAAAGATCGTTTGGTAAAACAAGATGTCTGATAATTAATCCGCGCACAACAATCCCATCATTATAAACAAGCTTATCGCCCACTTGTCTGAACATTTCTTTTATTGCTTCTTTAGTGCGTTCAAAATAATTATCAATGTGTGAATATTTTTTTGCGTATTCGTTGCTGCCATACTTAAAATCAGGAAGATAAATATCAATTACTCCGTCATAAAGTTTCAGCATCTCAACAGAATCATATCCGTTTGTGTTATAAATGATTGGAAGGTTCAATCCTTTTTCGGCGGCAAGATAAATTGATTTTAAAATAGTTGATGAAAAATGTGTTGGAGAAACAAGTCCGATATTATGACAATCTCTTTGTTGAAGTTCCAACATTATTTCTGCAAGTCTATCGTGACTTACCTGATGATAACGCTCTGATTTATAATTCTGACTGATTTCATGATTCTGACAATAAACACATTTAAGATTACAATTGCCGAAGAAAATATTTCCGGCACCTCTTGTCCCTAATAAAACCGGCTCTTCGCCAAAATGCGGAGTGTAGGATGAAACAACCGGTAAATGTCCGCTTACACAAATTCCTAATTCTCCTGCAATTCTGTTAACCTTACAATCCAAAGGACAGCAAGTGCAGGAAAGCAAATCGTTATAAGCAATCTCAGCCCGCTTTTTCAGCTCACCGCTTTTAAGAAGTCTTTTATATGATGGAATAAATTTCATATATCAATTTACGATGTATAATTAACAAGTAATAACAAACAATAAACACACTTTAATTTATTTCACTTTCTGATAAACTCAAATAAAAAGACCTATTTAAGTAAATAAATTTTTATTTTTGTAATCAATACTACATATAATGTTTAATTCTTTTATTCAGGTTTTATTATGAAAGCTCTAAAAAACTTACTCGTTATTTTCTTTTTAATTCTTTTTTCTCTTCCGGCTTTTTCGCAAACTGTTGAACGTCCAAAATTAGTTGTCGGTATTGTAGTAGATCAGATGAGATATGAATATCTTTACCGCTTCTATCAGTTTTATGGTGATGATGGTTTTAAAAGACTGATGAACGAAGGCTCTAACTTTACTTTTGCACATTATAATTATGAATTAACAAGCACTGCATTAGGTCACGCATCTATATATACCGGAACGACACCGTTTTATCACGGTATTATCGGCAACACATGGTATGACAGATTTTTAAAGAAAACTGTTAACTGTGTTGGAGACTCTGAAGTAAATACTATAGGCAGTGATAATGACAACGGACAAAAATCGCCTAAAAGATTATTATCTACCACAATAACAGATCAGTTGAAACTTTCCACTGACGGAAAATCAAAAGTAATTTCTGTTTCGATTAAAGACCGTGCTGCTATTCTGCCCGGCGGACATATGCCTGACGGTGCTTACTGGTATGATGATAAAACAGGTAACTTTATAACTTCAACTTATTATCTTAATGAGTTGCCGAAGTGGGTAATTGATTTTAATAATAAGAAGTATCCGGATCAATACTTAACTCAAAAATGGGAATTGTCATTACCCGAAAGCGCTTATCAAATAAATCCGTCTGATGAATCAACCTATGAACCAGATTATTTTAACGAAGGTAAAACTTCTTTTCCTCACTCTTTTGAAAAGGTAGAACACAAAGAACGTTATTACAGATTAATATCAACACCATTTGGCAATCAGATTCTGGCAGAGCTTGCAAAGTCAGCTCTTATAAATGAAAATCTTGGAAAAGGAGATGTTACTGATTTTCTTGCAGTAAGTTTTTCAACTCCGGATATAATTGGTCATGAATATGGCACTCATTCTTATGAAGTGATGGATAATTATATAAAACTCGACAGACAAATTGCTGATCTTCTTCATGCTCTTGATCAACAAGTTGGTAAAGGAAATTATTTATTGTTTTTAACAGCAGATCATGCGGCTGTTGAAACACAATCATATCTCCGCGATAAAGGAATTCCGGTTGGCGGTTTAAATAACAAAGCTTTTTCCGATTCCATAAAAGCGTTTGCACAAAGTGTTTTTGGCAGCTCTGATATTATTGCTGATCTTTCAAACAGACAGGTATTTTTAAATCGTGAGTTTATAAAAAACAATAAACTTGATATCCGCTCAGTTGAAAATCAATTAGCTGAATATATGAGAGAAACTTTTACTCAGATGACATCTGTTTTTACAAGGGATTATCTTCAAACACAGATCGCCTCAAGAGATCAGAAAAATTTTACAGTAAACGGATTTCATCCGACTTATTCCGGTGATATTGCTTATGATTTGCAGCCTGGATATTTACCAAACTATTTAAAAACCGGCACTTCGCACGGAACAATTTTTAGTTATGATACACATATTCCGATTCTTTTTTATGGATGGAATATTCCTGCACAAACAATAAATACTCCTGTTTATATAGTTGATATTGCACCGACGATTGCTAATCTGTTAAAAATTACTGAGCCGAGTGCATCTATGGGAATACCGATTATTAAACATTGATTTTAATTTAAATTTTTATGAATCAACTTATCTTCATTATCTATGAAAGGAAATATCGATGAAATGTAAAGCTCTTTTTCTTTTACTTGTTTTATTTGCGATTAGCTTATATGCACAAAAGAAACCGTTTACGATTGGGGATTTTTATAAAGTAAAAACAGTTGGCAGTCCTGTGCTTTCAAATTCCGGAGAAAGAATTGCATATTCAGTAACTGAGTATGATCTGCCGTCAGCTAAAACAACAAGCACAGTTTATGTAATGAATAAAATTGGTTCATCACTTGAAAGTATTTCCGACAAATTACGGCGCATATTCACCATTCTGGTCTGTTAACGATGATCTTTTTCTTTTAAGCAAAGGGCAGCTTTATAAATATTCCTTTGATACAGATAAGGTTGAGCAATTAACTGATTTTTACCCGGGAGTTTC
>JAVEUY010000090.1:0-8673 GCA_034005315.1 Ignavibacteriaceae bacterium
AAAAGCTGGGCAAATTGAAAGCTCGATAAGCAGTTCATCTGATTCTCAAATGTTAAGTCCTGAAAAAAAAGCTGAGATAGATCAATTCAAAAAACAGCTTGAAGCAGCAATAACAGCTTTAAAAAATTCAAAGCTTGGGCGGGGTAAAACCGGTAAAGCTGCACTTTACAGTTTGCCCTGGTATATGATAATCGGACCATCTGCAGCAGGGAAAACAACTGCAATCCAAAATTCAGGATTAGACTTTCCTTATGGTAAAGACTCTGTAAAAGGTGTTGGAGGAACAAGGAATTGTGATTGGTTCTTTTCTACACGCGCAATCTTTTTAGATACTGCTGGAAGATATATTTCTGAATCTGAAGACAGACCTGAATGGGTTGCTTTTCTTGAAACCTTGAAAAAGAACAGAAAGAAAAAACCAATAAATGGTGTTATTGTTGCATTAAATATTGATGAGATAATCAAAAACGATAATGCTCAGCTTTATGAACATGCTAAAAATATCAGAGGCAGAGTTGATGAATTAATATCAAACCTGGGTGTTGTATTTCCGGTTTACTTTGTATTTACAAAATGCGATTTGATACAGGGCTTTGTAGAATACTTTGGTGATTTTAGCGAGATTGAGCGCTCACAGATTTGGGGCACTACATTCAGTTCACAGATACAAATTGAAAAAAATCCTAAAGAAGCATTTGAAAATGAATTTAATAAACTATCTGAGGTTATCTATAAAGCAAGAACTATCAGATTAAGTAATCCGCTTAAAAGAGAACAAAGAAGAAAAGTATTTTTATTTCCATATCAGTTTAATTCATTAAAAGAAAAGTTAGCTTATCTGATTGGTGAAGTGTTCCAGTCAAATCCTTATCAGGATAATCCTATATTCCGCGGATTTTATTTTACAAGCGGAACACAGGAAGGAGCTCCGCTTGATTTAGCTATCAAAAAAATTGCACAGCAGTTTAATCTTCCGCCTGCGCCGGGCGAGCAATTTGATGAAATGCTGGAAACTAAAAATTATTTTATTAAAGATTTGCTCAATGAAGTCGTTATCCCTGACCAGAATTATGTTGTAGGACAGACTGCTTCAGTTGTTAAACAGGGTAATGTTAAAAAATATGTAACAATAGGAGCTTCAGCTTTTGTGTTTTTATTATTCGGATTATTTTTTCTATCTGGCAGAAGCAGCAGTTCTGAAGCGCTTGATAAAATTTCTTTAAATTCAGATTCATTCAGCAAGATTAATTGGAGCGGTGATTTACTAAAAAACTTTACTCAGGCAGATTCTTTAAGACAAATTATTGTTCAGATAGAGAATGATGATTTTAACAGTTCATTTTTTAACTTCGGTTTGGATAGAAGCGAAGGTGCACTTGATGACTTAACAAATCTTTATTTGAAAAAAACAAACCCGTTCTTTACACAATATGTTTACAACGATATTGTAAACACACTTACAAATTATTCAAAAGGACAGGAATATTCCGGTGAACAGATTTATAATAGTCTTAAAGCTTATTTGTTATTAGGTAATGAGCGTTCAAAGTTTGATACTACAAATCAGAAATTTTTAGTTAATACGTTTTCAGCTATTCTTCATTCAAAATTTATAAATTCAAATTCCATTGTATCATCAGCAGACAAAGATTCTTTAGACAAATATTTTAAAAATTATGCATCATTTTTTGCCGGTAAATTATCTAATCCTGCAGTTTATCCTGTTCAAAATGATAATACTCTTTTAAGTCTGGTAAGGAATAAGTTTCAAAACAAACCAAGTGCAGAAAGTATTTATGCAAGGATGAAAGAAAATGCCAGATCACAATATCCCGCAGAGTTGACTTTAGGGCAGTTGGTACAGGGCAAAACCGGACAGATAATCTACACTGATATCAGGATACCATTTATTTTTACGCTGGATGGATGGAGAAATTATTTTGAACAAGCAATTTTAGAGGAAAGTAAAAATCCGGGTAAAGAAGATTGGGTTCTTGGTGCATCACAAAATACCAGAGCATATTATAGTGATTATGATAGTGAAACTATGAAAAATCAACTGACTGATTTATATATAAGAGATTTCACTCAAACCTGGATACAATTTTTTCAGAGTATAAGATATACCGGATTTGAAACAATTCCTTTTGCAGCAAACAGTTTAAAACTGCTCAGTGATCCGGGTAATTCTCCATTGGTGATGATATTAAAAGTATTTGCTGATCAGTCAATTGCTTTAGCAAATATCAAAACACCGGTTGATTCAACTAATCCGTATGCAGCATTTTACAGCACTGCAAGTAACTCTGATATTAAAAGACTGAGAAAATTTATTGTTGGTCCTGATGATGGTTCATCACCGCCGGATTTAAATATTGTAATAATGCAGTATGGAATGTTAAACGGAATTCTTGAAGGATTAAAAGGCGGACCGGACCTGGTAAAAGATTATGCTGTAAAAGTTATGAATCAACAGGCGGTAGATTATCAAACTGCTGTTAAAACAATACAGAGTGCAATATATAATGTTCCCGAACTACAATCATTGCTTACTGAACCTGTCAGTTCCACCTGGAGAGCGACTCTTTCGGATGCAACTTCATCAATTAGTGTTCAATGGAAAACTAAAGTTGTTGATACATTTAATAAAATACTTGCAAAGTCATTTCCGTTTAATGATAAAGGAACTGATGCACCGATTCAGGATTTTGATGAGTTCTTTAATCCGCAGACAGGAATTTTATGGACTTTCTATAATTCTGAATTAAGCTCATTTATTAAGAAAGATGATTGGAAAGTTAATCAGCAGGAAGGTGCAGGACCTGGTTTTTCACAGGCTTTACTTGATGCATTGAAAAAGGCTGA
The DNA here is from genome assembly GCA_034005315.1 of Ignavibacteriaceae bacterium. Taxonomy (GTDB): domain Bacteria; phylum Bacteroidota; class Ignavibacteria; order Ignavibacteriales; family Ignavibacteriaceae; genus IGN3. Next base: position 2,866 of record JAVEUY010000090.1, read on the forward strand.
TGAGATTACAAGCATGCTTTATAAAGGCGGTGATCTGAATTTAACATTTAAACTTAAGCCGCAATTACCTGATGCAAAAACTATATCTGGTATAAAAGCAACAGTTATACAATACTACTTAAAAATTAACGGTGTAGTTGATAATTATAAAATGGGTGCTTCATACGAAACAGTTTTTAACTGGCCTGACAGAAGTTCTTCCGGTTCTTCTTTATATATAACACTAAATGAATTTGGAACTTCTGATATTAAATCATATAACGGTGATTGGTCATTTTTCCGGCTGCTTAATGATGCAAGTATTTCAAGAGGGAATTCTGCTTCTCAATTAATTCTTAGCTGGAATTTTGCAAAACCAAACTCATATGATGTTAATGTAAGTTATATCTTAAATGCCGGAAGTTCAAAACATCCGTTCTCGCAGAATTTCTTCAAATCCTTTAAACTTCCGAATTCTTTAAACTGATATATGTTAACTGATAGCAGCATAAATATTAAAAACAATATTACCGGCTTTTTTGGTAAGCTTACAGGGTTTGCAGATTTTATTAAATATAATGCATCAGGTAAAGAAATATTAACTATCGATAGCTGGCTGCAGGAAGGATTGGCACTTGCCAGGTTAAAATTCCCGAACGAGTGGAAAAGTTATTACGATAAAACTGCAAAGATAAATTTCATTTATCCGTTTACTGATACTGAAAACATTACAATCGGGATTATGTGCCCGAGTTATGATAAAAGCGGCAGAAGTTATCCTTTTTTAATTTTCAGAAATGTTGAAAAAAAAGCAAGTGAGCCTTATTATCTGATACCTGCTTCTTATAACAAGCTGTTTGAAAGTTTTGAAGAAATTCTTGAAGAGAATAAAATGGTTCAGGATACTGCAAATTTAAAAGCAGTGATAGATAATCTTAATCATTCAGGAACAGGCAATCCAAATTTCCTGAGTGATTATAAAAACTTCATCTTAAAAACTGATTTGAACAATATTTTTAGTGTTGATAAGAGTGAGGCAATTCAGTTAAACGATTATTTAGGAAAGAATATTAAAATTTATCAGCATTTAATTTGTATCAGATTTACATCGATTGAAGATCAATCAGAAAATTATTCACTAATAAGTTTCTACATACAGTTGATACAAATATTGTTTAAAAATCAGAATTCATCACCGGCAGTATTCTGGATCAACTTTGAAGATAATTCCGGTTTAATATTTCTTACGTTTTCAAGACCTACACCAAAAGATTTTATAGATCTTTTATTAAACAGTAATAATACAGAGATAGATATGAATTTAGATGAGCAAATGAGTCTTGATAATGGTAAATATTTAGTACAGGATAATTTGATTATAGATTATAACTTAAAGTTAGCTGAATTTTTAAATTATGTTAGAACTCATCTTAACTCATAATTAAAATTGTAAAGTGGAGTTACACTGGAATGCCTGAAATTTCTGAATTAGAAATACCTGAAGTAGTACAGGAATACTTAGAACCAATTACTGATAATCCGCCTATTGGCAATGATGCAGGTAATGAGGAGGAGTACTTTGTCCTTAATATGGAAATTCAAAAAACTACTCCTGATTATAAAAAGTGTATTGAACTTAGCAGAACTATACTGACAGAAAAAAGCAAAGACATTAAAATAGCAGCATGGTTAAGCTTTGCAATGTTTCGTACAGAAAAGATAAAAGGATTACTTAACGGTTTAAAAATAGTTTATCATTATTTAAAGAACTTTGAGAATAATCTTTATCCTTCTAATGTAAACTACAGAAGCAAAGCAATACAGTTTTTAAATCAACCCAGATTTTTTAAGCTAATAGAAAAAGAAAAACCTGATTCATCCAATGCAAAAGAATTTATTGAAGCTGATATTGTATTAAAAGGTATAGCTAACGAATGTGCAAGATTATTTCCGGATAATCCTCCGGTATTAAAATTTATATTGGAAGCAATTGCAGATCACGCTGAAACGGCAAACAAAATCTTATCTCCGTCAACTGCAAAGACTGAACAACCGGTGACTCAGCCGCAGACAGAAAAGCGGACTGAGACTGATGCAAAAACTGTAAGCGAAACTCCGCCACATTCTAAAGAGGCAGAAAGACCGGTTCAACAAACTGTTCCTGTACAACAAACTGTTACACAACCTGTAAAAGTAACAAATGAAAATGATGGTGTTATCCAGTTAAGACAAATACTAATTCAGTTTTATGAACATGTTGTTGATGGAAATAAAAAAGAAAAAGTTCCTGATTCATTTTTTGTATTTGGGATTGCGCGACAACTGCAATGGGGAAGATTAATCAGACCACAGGAAACAGACGGAGCTACACAGGTTGAAGCTCCTAATAATATTATGCAGACTAATATTAAAAAATGGTTTGAAAGTTCTGAATGGGATTCGTTAATTCCCAGAGTTGAATTAAATTTTCTTAAAGCTGATAGTGCTTTTCCATATTGGTTTGATGCACACAGATATATTGTTAAGGCACTTGAACAAAAAGGCGGCAATTATACTCTTGCAGCACAGGAGATAAAAGGGCAGTTAGCACAGCTTATCAACAGGATACCTGATATTTATAAATTAAAGTTTAAAGATAAAACAACACCTTTTTCAGATGACGATACTGTAACGTGGATACTAAATGATGTAATGACTTCTGCCGGTAAAGGTGAGAATAAAGATCAGATAATATTACCGCCGATTATGGGAGAAGATTATGAACAGTTAAATAATGAGTATAAACAAGCCTGTTTAGAACTGCCTAAAAATATTGAAATCAATATTGCTTCAATGCAAAAAGCGATCAGCTCTGATGAAAGAAGAAAAGGAAAATTTCTAAGGCGGCTCAATCTTGCAAATTATTGTATGCAGGCAAAAATGTATGATCTTGCCAAAGTGCATTTAACTGAACTCATTGGTCTGATTGATGAATACAATATAACACTTTGGGAGCCGGCGTTATGCACATCAGTATGGCAGGCAATGTATCTGATAAACAAAGAAATAATTTCAAAGTCCAAAGACAAAGAATTAAAAACTGAACTTGAGAATGATCAAACAGAATTATTTAATAAAATTGCAAAATATGACAGCATAATTGCATTAAAACTAAAACAAAAAAAGGAGCGTTAATATGGCACGACCAACAGCACCAAAGATTGCGCAGCGTGTTAAAGTATCAATACTTCCAAGCAGCGATGCAAAAGAAAGTGTTGAACTTGACTACAGGATGATGATTCCGGGAAACTTCAGCAGAAGTGAACCAGGAAGCCTTGGTATGATCAAGGACAGAAGACTGCGTGTAATTGCAAACAAGGGAGACTATCAGAGAGTTTTAAAGGATATCAATCCTAAATTAAAACTTACTGTTAACAATAAACTATCTGAAGATCCTGAAGCCAAAATGGAGGTGAATCTGGATTTCAAAGAGATCAAAGATTTTCATCCTGATGAGATAGTTAAAAAGGTTGAACCGTTAAAGCAATTGCTGGATGCGCGGGAAAGACTTAAGCAGCTTAAAGTTGCAGTTCTTAAAGATGCAAATCTTAAAAAAGCAATTGAGGGAGTACTTAAAGATGGCAGCGGAAGTATTGATGAATTACTTGCAAAGCTTGGTAGCTCTCAGGAAAAAGAACAAAAATCTAATTAATAACTTTACTTATAATTTTAAAAGCGTGGAGGCTTTAAAAAATGGAAAATGAAAAAACGACCTCAACAGGACAGGAACAAAAAACACAGGAAACCTCTGTTGACAAATTGTTAACCATGCTGGATGATACTAAGAAAGATGCAGTAGCAGAATTTATAAGTAAGGTGGGCAAGGAATCACAGGTATTTAAAGTTACCGGTGCTCTTGTAGATTCTTTTATTGCTGATATTGATATTGTTCTTAGTTCCCAGATGGACGAGATTCTTCATAATGAAGAATTTAAAGGACTTGAATCAACCTGGCGCGGTTTATTGTTTTTAGTACAAAATACAGAATTCAGTAAACCGATTAAGTTTGAACTCCTTGATGTTACAAAAGAAGAGTTGTACGAAGATTTGAATGAAGCTGCTAACGGAGAAGGCTATGAAAAAGATTCCGGTTTCTGGCATCACATTTATTGGGGTGCTTATGATAAAGTTGGCGGACATTCTTATACAGCTATAATTGCTGATTTACAGATAAATAACTCAGCACAGGATATAAATTTACTACAGCATTTATCTGTGCTCTCAGAATCTGCACAAATACCATTTATCGGTAATGCAGGTCATCAGTTCTTTGGTGAAAAAAACTTTGGCGATGTAATGAACAATCGCTTTATTGTTGACCAGGTAACAGATGGTGCTGAATATACAGCATGGAGAGCTTTCAGAGATGATGACAGATCCAAATATATTGGATTAACTTTGCCAAGATTTCTCGGAAGGCTGCCATACAGCGCTGAATCTGAGCCTACAAAAAACTTCAACTATAATGAGGGAGTTTACAGAGAAGGCAATGATAACAGTTTATGGTGTAATGCTTCGTTTGCACTTGCTTCAAATATGGTTAAGAGCTTTGAGAAATGGGGCTGGAGTGTTAAAATCGTTGGAGTAGATTCTGGTGGAAAAGTTGAAAACTTACCAACTCCAACTTATGAAGAACATGGTCAGAAAAAACTGAAAGTACCTATCGAAGCATCTGTCGGACAGGCGAAAGATCAGGAGCTTTGTGATCTTGGATTTATTCCTCTTGCACATTGGGATAGAACTGATTATGCCTGTTTCTTTGAAGTTCCTTCTGTTAACAGACCCAAGAAAATTAAGAATGATGCAGAAGCAACTGCAAATTATGCTGTTGGTGCAAGACTGCAATATACAATGCTTGTTACCAGAATTGCTCATTACTTAAAATACAGACAGTTAACATTTGTTGGTAAGAATGCCGGTGCGGGTGAAATCGAAAAGGATATGAAAAAATGGTTAGATACACTTGTTGCAGATTTTCCAAATGCACCTGAATCTGTAATTGCAGAAAGACCTTTAAGATCATATCAGCTTCATGTTGAAGAGTTACCTGAGAAACCTGGATTTTTCCAGATTAGTGCAGAATTCAGACCTCACGTTGCTATTACAGGTATGGATGTGAATCTGAAACTGATTGCTTTCCATTCTTCAGAAGAAGGTCAATAGAAATCTGGTTCATTAACTAACTAATTAATTATTAAATAATTTAAGGAGTGTTATTATGGCAGTCAAAGGTGAGATAGTGTTTAAAAATCATGAAGGAAATGAATTGAAGGGTCCGCGTGATAATGGCAGCAGCCTTGTATATGAATTCAATCATGAAGTTTATCTTCCTTACGAAAAAGAAGAAAACAAAATTCAGGGGTCAAGAAGAATCAATGCTTTTAATATAGTTAAAGGTATTGATCAGCTTACTCCACAGTTATATGCAATTTGCGCTCAAGGGCAAATCTGCAAGGAAATAAAAATCACTTTATATAGAATCGGAATGGAAACAGGCGAGGAAGAACCATATTTCCACTATACATTAGCTGATGCAAAGGTTGTTTCAGTGCAAAACTGGATGCCTCCTACTTATGATCCTAAAAACGAGAATGTAGGACACCTTGAAAAAGTTTCAATGCTTGCAAGAACTTTTAACTGGGAGTATATAGACGGCGGTATTATTTACGAAGAAAAAGCATTCTAAAGCAGATTACTTTCAGAAATAATAATTATCGTTACGATAGTTTATTATAGTTATTGCAAGTTGTTTCAGATAAATAAAACTGAATTTTGTAATACAGATCTTTA
>JAVEUY010000091.1:0-8614 GCA_034005315.1 Ignavibacteriaceae bacterium
ATTTTGGTTGACGATGATTCTGATGCTCCAATTATTCCCGAAGATCCACAAGACCTAGATAAATTAAACTATATCGCTGGAAAAAATATGGAATTTGTTAACAAGAAAGCAGCCGAAGGTACACTCATGGCTCATGTTGACGGCAATGTTCCAAATATTATTTTCACTCTCGATACTCTCGACGAATATACACTTGGATTTTTTATGTACTTCTTCGAAATTGCATGCGGTATCAGTGGTTACATGCTTGGCGTTAACCCATTCGATCAGCCCGGAGTAGAAGACTACAAACGAAATATGTTTAAACTGTTGGGAAAATAAACTAGTAGAAATTACAAATTACAAATTACAAATCAATGTCGTTTAGTTTAGGCTTTCCCTAATAAATTTTACTGGAATTTCTGGTAGAATTAATCCATTGATAAAATGTTAATGTCCTCTGGACAAAGGAGAGATATTAGTAGTTTAGTGAGTTTTACTGACGTTGAAGCCCGCCAGCTGGCGGGCTAGTTATTCCTTTGACAAAAATCGTTTTTGTCCAGCGGACATAAACGTCAGTAAAAAGCTTAATCAAGCAGCACTTTTGTCCAGCGGACATATACCTGAAATTTCTTAACTTAACGACATTGAATTACAAATCACAAATTTTGCAGTATCCCTTGTAATTTGATATTTGTTTTTTGTTATTTCTTTATAACCGGTTGCTTCGTCCTCGATAGCAATCGGGACTCAGCCACCTGTATAGTGCCAGGTGATTGAGCGAAGTCGAAATCACCGACACCAAAATTCCTCATTCCTTCACAAACCACCCATTCCAATTTTCTTCATCTCTAACAATTCTAACAAAATAATTACCAGCCTTTAATTGCTTTACATCAACAGAATTTTCCCAGCCCAACAACTCATTTGTAATTAGTTGGCGACCAAGGTTATCATAGATTTCAACCCTTACATTTTTTTTGTTTTCCGGTAAATTAAAATGCAGAACATCTTTTGCAGGATTCGGATAAACCTCAATCTCTCCTTCAACCCAAACCTGCTCAACCGCACTCCCCCCACACTCACAATCCTCAACAACACAGCCACAACTATCGGTTTTCACAATCCACATAACTTGTGGTTCGTAGGCAACACCTGCCATAATAAAGCCGTGGTCGGGGGTTTGTTTTATTGCTAATAATGATTTAACTCCTATTGATCCTTCTGCAGAATAATAATGTTTAGAAATGCTATCTCCATTTGGAGTAAGGTGAAACAAACCGTCATTATTATCATCCGTTACAGTTGCCCAAATATCTCCATTATTCGCAACAGTAATTGTTCCAATACCGGTGTATTCAGCTTCAATGCCATATTCCTTGTTCCAAACTTCATTAAAATCAGAATCCAACTTAATAAAACGATATTTCCTATTATAAAAAGGTTCCGAGATTGGAGTAGTAATATAACCTATTGGTAAAATGTACTCATTCTCAGATGTTAACCCAATTGTAAAAATTGCTCCATCCGGATAAGAAGGATGCCCATAATGCTTTGTCCATTGTTGATTCCCACCACTATCAGTTTTAACCAGATATCCATCTGCATTGCCAAGACCACATTCTCCACCAATTAAAAATCCATTATCAGGAGTTTCGACAATGCATAAACCCATATCTCTGCCACTTGTTCCGTACGACTTATACCACAGCATATTGCCATCGCTGTCGGTCTTTACAAGCAACACATCGCCATCGGTATCACTTTCGGAGGTGCGACCGACCAAAGCATAACCTCCATCCGATGTTTGAATATGATTGTAAAAAACTGTAAAATCCGGATTATCAAAATAAAGCTTTGTCCATAAAGTGTCGAAATTTTGATCGAATTTTATTAACATACATGCATCGTTAATACCATCATATCTTGACCCAGCCAATGTAAAACAACCATCAAAATTCCTTTGCAAGGAATTTTGTGTTCCATGATAATAGTTATAAACTGAGTCGCCAAAAGTTTTTAACCAAGTAGTTTCTCCAAATTCGTTAAATGCAACAATTAGGATATCAATTTTCCAATGATCATTATAATCTCCTCCCAAAGCAATATAGCCTTCTTGAGTTGCAAAAATATTCCTTGCTAATGGATAGTTTCTTTCATATACTTTATTAAACTTTATATCTTGTGCAAAAAAACATAGTGCATAGATTAAACAAATAAAAACTAATAGAAATTTTTTCATATAAGTACAAAAAATAAGTAGGAGGAAACAAAGCTCCCCCTACAAAATTATTGATTATTATTTAATAATACTGATCTGTTTTGAAAAATCTCCCATCTTCAAGACATAATTACCTTCACTTAGCTGAGATACATCAACTCTTTCCAAACCAAATCCGTTTCTTATACTTTGAGTTAACACTAGTTTGCCTTCAACATCGTAAATATCAATTTTACTTACAGGTTTGGTGTCTATCAGCAAATATTCAATCCAAATTTCGCTGTTGGCCGGAGTTGGGTAAACTTCAATCATATCGTTCAAATCGAAGTTCTCGGTAATTGCATCCTCTACAATCGAAAAACGCATTGTACGATCTTCCATTGGTAAAAAGATTTCCGGTTCAAATTCGGCAATTCCGGCTTCGCTTAATAATATTTGAGCTACACTGCTTCCTCTGTGCGAAGGATTGTATGCCATTGATTCCAGTAATGTGAGATTACTCTCAACAACATTCAAAAGTGATTCTGATGAATTTGTGGTATCCATTTGGATTATCAATTCCTGTAAATCGGCAAACTCTGATAATTCTGCATGCAAATCAGGATTTTGATTACTTGCCAGATAATCCAATTCATTTATCTGAGTTTGTGCATCAACATACCTGGCATCGCTGATAAGAATTGGAATAACTATACATTTAGACTCGAAATAATCATCGTTCATAAGGAAATTTACTACCGAGTCTTTAACCATAGGAATGCTGTCGTTATTAAGACCATGGCTTACATACTCGTTTATGTATAGATTTTTGTTAAACTCGATATTGCCAATTTCATCTTTTAGTAACACAACGGCATTTGTACCGGTTTGCATTTGTGCCAGATAGTTTTTATGAGGAGCCGGCAAATCCATATTTTCGAGTTCTGCTAATGCATGTGGTGGTAATGGTGAGTTTGCTGCTAATACATTTGTTTTTGCAACTATATGCCCATTAACTCCTGTTTGCATAAATGTTACCAAAACAGTATCTGAAAGATATGGAGAAAGGTTTAATAATTCAGTACAAGTTTTATTAAAGTTGTTCGGTCTAAGATTTTGCACTTTTTGTAAAACCTGCGCAGTGCTTCCTCCATCAACAATCTCATCCATATTATCATTTAGACTGCTTATGTCAGATTTTCTTCGCGCAATTTCATACTCATAATCAATTGCAATAGGACCGAGTTTGGATGGGCAGCTTGCTGGGTCATTACGCAAATATGTTGGTTGTACATCAACATTGGGAGAAGTAAAACCAGTTATATCGGTATTGTCGCCAGGTTCATTGCACCAATACTTATAATCGTTAAAACTATATTGCCAAGAAGTCCTGAAAGCCGATTCGCTGTTCGTAACAAGATTTGTAATTTCGAATTGGTTGGCAGCGGATTCGCTATTTTGAGGGTATTGTGGATGAAAATACCCTTGTTGTTTTTTTACATTACCATTTTTAATAAAGTTTTGAACGCCGTTGTTGTTATGATAATCGTTGCATTGTACAAATACGCCAAGACTACCGTCTGTGTTGCTGTTTGTGTAATATGCATGTAAACCTTGGTAAGGATTGTTAAAATGATTACGATACACTTTGTTGGCGTTTGGTCCGGAGTTGTTTACTATCATACCGTAGCCTCCTTCGTTAAATGTGTTGTTTTCGATATTGTAACCAGTACATGATTTTAGGTACAAGCCAACATTTTTTGTTAAAACACCAAATTGCTCTTTGTCAAATGTGTTTGATGTTACTTTTGGAGCAGTAAGGTTTTGGAGATAAACACCCATGTAATCGTAATTTTTAAAATCGCAGTTACGGATTGTAGCTGTACCTGCAGATAAATTAGTTACATAAACACCATAATATAAGCCTTCGAAAACGGATTTGTTTTGTGGCAAAATGTTAAAATCTGGTGGGTTAAGTAAGCCTTGGTTTTCTATGATGGAGAATGTCGAATTTCTACCCTCAACACCTTTTCCTCTGCTGCTACCGCTGAGCATAGTATTTGGAACACTGTTAATAAATTTATTTCCTTTGAGGGTTATTTTGTCAGTATTGTAAATATTTACATGAGATTCCGGAATAACAATATAATCATTGTCGGTAATAAACTCCGTTCTAATTATATATGCTCTCGGATTAACTGAAGGCAGCTGGCTGTACTGTATTACATGATTAACATAAACAAAGAATTCGGTACCGGTTTTACAATTAATAAATTTACTGTCCGTAATTTTAACCACAGCGTTTGCAAAACCAACAACTCCAATATCTGCCAACATAATTTTAGAATTATTCTTCACGATAATCTGTCCTGGCTCTAAATCAAAGTTGGTTACATAATGTGGCGGATACGGGTTAGTGTGTTCAATATCACCATATACAATAACACCCTTCCATAAATGATCAGGACATCCGCTTGTTATTGTTGTATTATCAAGAGTTAAAGTGTTTTCCTGTTCAACTGCCCATAAAGTTTCTAATACATCTTCATAAGGATTAGTGGCACAATAAATTGTACAGTTTTTAAAAGTTACATCGTGAGTAATGTTAAGAGTTTGGTCATTGGCATCACCCACACATATTGTAAGGTTCTCATATAATGACTCTGTAAAATCGTTATTCGTGATAACATTATCAGCAGTCCATTGATAATACATTGCATTTATTGGAAATGCGTTGCTATATGGGCTATATGGGTCGCTATCAGATACAATTACAATGAATAATTGAGTTCCGTCTAACAAATCGTTGCCTTCAATAATATATGATCCAGGAGCAGAAAACGTGTAGATTGGAGATACTATACTTTCACTTTGTTCTAAATGCACCTGAAATGGAGGAGTTCCGTCAACTATAGTTACTTCAACGCTTCCGTTATAAGGGTAAACACATGTCCCAGGTTTTCTTGATATCGAAATTTGTGGACATGAAATTGGAATAGCAAAATCGTGATAGTACATGCAATCGCTGTTGTCGGAGTCAAGTATCAGTGTATAGTTTCCTGGAGACAAGTGTATTGGCAACACAGGTACTAAGGTATTGGTTTGGCTCGTAAAAATGGATGTATAAACATGATCATTTGTATTATCATCTAGAATATTCGCATTGAACGTGTTCCCACCAGGATTAATAATAAACTGAAATACCCCAGAACAAGGATCAAAATTTTCGAACACTGTGGTTATATTATCAATCTCATTTATTAATTCGACAGAAAAATCATCTTGCGCAGTACATCCGTTAATGTCTGTTACTGTCACAGAATATGAGCCTGATTCACTAACTAAAATATCATTAGATGTACTACCAGTGTTCCATTGATATGAAAGATCTCCTTCGACTGTTAAAAAAGTATATAGCCCGCAAACACTTTCATCACCTGTTATGATTGCAACAGGTGACGGTAAAACAGTAAAATCAATTGCAAATTGACAGTTAGTTTCTACCCCGTCAGGAGAAACAATACAGTGAATAGAATAATCCCCAACTGCCAAATATGGTAACTGAATCTGATCAGTTCCCTGTATATTTGAATAATATTCGTTGTATATAAGATCAGACTCAGAATCACGTATCTGAATAAAACCACTGAATCCTCCGGGACTTATAGTTAAATAATTATTTCCTTCACATACCGATTGATTTGAATTTATTGAAATATTATAATCAAAATAATTTAAAGTAATATTATTACTTATTTCGCAGTTAGTATTTCCTGCGAGTGTGTAAGTTAAAACATGGCTTCCGTAACCAGCGAGATTAGGATAAAAAGTGTTGTTTATAATCCCAGCTCCGGTCCAATCACCTCCTGAAGGCAGAGCATTTAATGCAAGTGAAGCAGGGTTCTCAATTCCGCATATCGCAGAAACATCATCAATTATTATACTGCTAACCTGATCCAAAACTTCGATTACAATTTCGTTAATACATGTTGCTCCTGAATTACTATAGTGATATGTAATTGTATGAAATCCAACCCCAGCAACAGACGGATCAAATGTACCAGCTGAAGGGTTTGTAATTCCAATACCTGACCATATGCCTCCGGCAGGATTTGCAGTTAAAATTACAGGTGAAGAACTAACACATAGATTGTCAACAGCATTTATTTCTGGAATTGGCAAAACCGTCACTTCAATTTCATTATACATAGTACAACATCCTTCTGTAGTCTCTACAGTTATTGTATGTGTACCGGGTCCAGTAATCGCAGGATTGAAAACTTTTACCAATTCTAACGGGACCGGATTTACGATAACTGTTTGAAGCCCGTAGCCAGAAAACTGGTAATTACCATATAAATCTGATGTTTCATAAGGTGGATCTGTCGTAATTATATATGGCATGCTGTTTTCACACATAGCTGGAATTTCTGTAATTAGAATTTCTGGTCCGATTGTTACAGTAATATTTATGATTTCATTGAGAAGGCAATCCCCATTTCCAACCGTATATGATACGGCGTGCACACCGGCTCCAGCTGAATACGGGTTGAAAGAGTTGCCCTCAACCCCGTTTCCAGTCCATGTTCCTCCAGATATATTGGACTCCAATAGTTGAGGCTGGCTACCGATGCAAACATCTGCAACTGGTTCAATAACAAGTTCATCAGCATTAGAAATAACGGTTACAGTAATCTTGTTTTGTTCCGAATAATCTCCAAAAGTGGAACAACCTGTGGCAATATCTGTAACGAAAAGATAATAATTATTTTCATCTGTTGGCAATGCAGCCTCGCTTATGGTAACAGATTGCCCACTCCAAGAAGAACTCCCTCCTTGCTTTTCCCAGATGTATTCGGTAAAACCATCGGTTGGAGTAGATAATATAATTTCATCTCCCAAGCAAACAGCAAGATCACTCCCTGGATCAACAAGGCTATTAATATCTATCCATGAGATATCTACACAGGCAGACCCGTTTAAATCAGGACAACCGTCAATTCCATTAATTGTCACACAATATGATGACCCGCTATTAAGAACTCTGTCCTGAGTAATAAAAAGCGGGCTGTCAGACCATTGATAAGAAAGACCGGTGGTTGCATGTAACGAAAAACTGTTGTAAATACATACTATTCCGTCATTTGGAGCAATTCCGGAGTTTTCAATTATATACAAATCCGCTTGTCCGCTTGCTCCAGTTAAATTATAACAAGCACTCGCAGTACATCCTTCAGCAAAAGTAACAGTTAAACAATAACTGCCTGATATGTTAACGTCAATATTTTGTGTTATCTCTCCTGTAGACCACAAAAAACCAATCCCTTCATTAGCACTCAACGTAACAATATCATTCGGGCATAATAAATCTTTACTGCTTGATATAACCGCCACAGGATTCCCGTTTGAGCAATCTCCGCCCAAACATTTCAGTGCTTCAGCGGCATCAAGTCGCCCCGCCCCTAATGTATTTATAAAATTATATGTGTGAGAAGTACCATATATATCACGGTTTGCACTGTTTATTAAGCAACTATATATTTCAGATGGAGTTGCATCAGGCTTATATGATATCATATGGCCTATCACTGCTGATACCAAAGGAGCTGCGTAAGATGTGCCATTACCAGTGCCATATGTTTCATTTACATATGTAATATTTGATAATGTGTAATTTTGGCTAGCAGTGCTAAAAATATCCTCTCCATAAGTACAAATATCTACCCATGAACCAAAAGAAGTATTTGTATACCTGTCATTATTTTCATCAATAGCGGCAACAGCGATAACGAAACTTGGATCGTATTCTTCCCACTCGTTAAAACCTTCACCATAAGCTGCTGGATATCTTGGTGTGGAATTAGAATGATTGCCGGTGGCTGCAACAAAAACAATATCAGGATGATTCTCTTTAATTGCAAGTAAAATCTGATAATGCTCTTCTAAAGCACCTGCATTCCATCCCCAACTCATATTTATTACTTTAGCTCCATGATCAGCTGCCCATTTCACTCCATCCCAAAGATTAATCAAATATCCCTGTGCATCAGCACAATTTACAGACATCAATTTATTGTTCCACCCTATTGAATAAATTCCGATGTTGTTATTTGAAGTTGCACCTGCTAATCCTGAAACCTGTGTCCCATGTGATGTAAAATTTGCATTGATAGGATACGGGATGTCTGAAAGGCATTCTCCTGCAACAATAGTGGAGGCATCGCAATTGTTGTTACTGTCGTTCCCAATTAGATCACTATGGGAATTATAAATAGGTCCTTCAACAATAGCAATTATACTGTTTTCTCTGTTTTGATAACCAGGATAATAAAACTCACAAGCTTCAGCAGCATTTATCTGATTCAGATAATACTGATTCGAGTAAGTATCATTAGGACTTGCACAAAAATCAGTAAATAAATAAGCCAATGGTAT
>JAVEUY010000092.1:0-8544 GCA_034005315.1 Ignavibacteriaceae bacterium
ATTAGAACTAAACATAAATTTTTTTTTTTTTTTTTTTAGAAATTTTTAAAGCATTTTCCCAAGTTTTATTTGCATCCATACCTTGATATGAAATTCTCGCTTTGGGAACCAACTTGAATCCCCGTTCATTTTCTTCACCTTTGACTAAATTAATAGTTGTGTGCCTTTGTAGGTCATTTATTGATAATCCTTGCTTTATAGCTATTGGAATTCCGGTGCTAATTAAATTTGCCCATTTGTTCCCCGGATTAGTTCCTCCAAAATTACAGTTAATTATTCTTGTAAAACCAAGTCCCCCAGAAGGTTTTATCTTTATTTTAGTAGGGGGTACTGGTGGGGTAATTGGTTCTTCTTGTCTTCTAAATTCAGAAAGATATTTAAAGACGGAAATTTTCGAAGGTTTAAAATTGCACAACTCTTCAACTTTGTTGGCAACTAATTCAAAGAGCAAATCGTCATTCTTATCAACAATACTTTTCCAGGCATTTGGTAAAGTCCTAATTATCTCTCTTTCACGATCTACATCTTCATAATCTTTTTGTAAAATATTTAGAGCCTTCCCAGTTATCACTTTAGTATAATTCAAATATTCATTAAACTTAGAACAAAGTTGATCTAAATCATCATATTCTATTATATCTAACTTATTTACTTTTCTTTGTTCATAAGTTCCAAGTCCTGCAGTAAGAAAAAAATGCCAGGTCGGACCATCTGTAAGAACTAAAATCGGAACACCAGAATGAAATGCATATTCAAATAACTGTCTTTCGGCTCCATCTGCTCCACCTATTTTCTTTGCTTCTATAAAAACAAATGGTTTATTGTTGTGGAACAAAGCTATATCAACACGCTGACTTCCGATGGTGTGTTCGGGCCTAACTATGCGAACATCATTTATTGGCCAATTTAGCTCTTGTAATATTGGATTGATTATTCCCCTAATAACCGATGCTTCATTAGTGAAAAATCCTTCCTTTATTTGCTGTTGAATATTTTGAATAACACTTTTCATATTATTTACTTTCCTTTCTAATCACAGATAACTAAAAAAGATTTTTAAATCAAATGTGTTAAAAGTCCATCTCTTAATTTTGGTTCAAACCAGGTTGATTTTGGCGGCATTACTTCACCTGCATCAGAAATATTCATTAAATCATCCAATCCAACAGGATAAAGTGAAAATGCAACTGCAGCTTTACCGGAATCAACCAAGCTTTCCAATTCTTTCGTTCCGCGTATTCCGCCGATAAAATCTATTCTGTTATTCGTTCGTGGATCATCAATGCCAAGGACAGGATTTAATAAAAAGTTCTGCAAAATACTAACATCAAGTTTTTCACCAACGGATGTTTCTAAAGATAAACTCGCAAAAACAGAATCTCTTGGTTTCAACTCAAACCATTCTTTATCAATATACATACAAAATGAATTTTTACTTTTTGGTTCTTTGTTATCTGTTTTAGAGATAGAAAATTTATCTGCAACTGAATCCATAAAATCTGCTTTGCTTAATCCATTAAGGTCAAATACAACACGATTGTATGGCAATATCTTTAACTGATCTTCCGGAAAAATTACTGCTATAAAATAATTATACTCTTCGCTGCCATTATGATTTGAATTTGATTTCATCTTTTCTTCTTTTGCACGGCTCGCACTTTTTACACGATGGTGTCCGTCAGCAATATACAGCTTGTTTATCTTTTTAAATTCTTCAACTATCACATTATTGTATTCATCAGGCAAAACCCAGACAGTGTGCTTAATGCCATCAGGAGCGGTGAAATCATATTCCGGAGTTTTATCTTTTAATGTTTTATCAACAACATCATTAACTGTTTTAACTCCGCGGTAAGTTAAAAACACAACACCTGTTTGCGCTTCAGTTGTTATAATATGATTTGTTCTGTCATCCTCTTTTACTTTTCTGGTTTTTTCGTGTTTAAGAATCACATCATTGTCATAATCATCAACAGAAAAAGTTGCACAGATTCCGGTTTGTGCTCTTCCATCCATAATTAATCTGTAAAGATAAAAGTGTGGTTTATCATCAATGTTTAAGGGAGCTTCTTTGGTGATCTTTACAAGATTATCTTTTGCTTTTTGATAAACTTCTTTTGAATAAACATTCTCCACATCAGGCAGATCAATTTCTGATCTGGTGATATGCAGATAACTAAGCGGATTTCCTTTTGCAAAATTTGCTGCCTCTTCGCGGTTAACAACATCATAAGGAACGCTTGCAACTAATTCTGATTTTTCTTTTGTAGGTCTTAATGCATTAAAAGGTCTGATAACTGCCATTAAATCACTCCATTTTTAAAAAAGATAATAAAAATTTAACTTCCAAAAATCCATAAAATAAAGACAATAGTAAACCTAAAAGAAGAAAATTCAATAAATAAATCCGGGTTATTATCTTTGCATACCATTATATTTCTCAAAAACACTAAAGAATAATGTTAAAGATTATAAAAAAACGACGAACTAAATCATCTGAGGGTAAAGATGAAATTGTTGGGAAGATAGAATATCATAAAGAAGTTTTTTCACCGATACTTAACAATAAAAGAGATATTGTTGTCTGGATGCCCAAAAGCTACAATCAACTAAAGAAATCCGATAAACGATATCCGGTTCTTTATATGCAGGATGGACAAAATATTCTTGATCCGAAAACTGCATATACAGGCAAAGATTGGCAGGTTGATGAAACGGTAACACGATTGATAAAACAAAAAAAGATAAAAGAAATTATTGTTGTCGGAATTTATAATTCACCTGACAGACTTGATGAATACAGTTGGAGTGAAGAAGGACAGAATTATTTAAAGTTTATTGTTACTGAGCTTAAACCATTTATTGACTCCGCTTATAAAACACTGCCGGATAAAGATAACACTGCAATAATTGGTTCATCAATGGGCGGATTGATTTCATTTTATGCTGCGTGGCATTATCCCGATGTTTTTTCTATGGCTGGATGTATGTCAAGTTCATTTTATTATAATAACGACAGAAGCATTAAACAGGTTGAAGAATATAACGGACCAAAAAAACATGTTAAGTTCTACATTGATCACGGTGAAGACGGAGCAATACGCGGACAAAGAATGTGTGTTGCTCTTTCTGAAAATGGATATGTGATAGGACAGGATATTGATTATTATTATGCACCGGGAGCAGAGCATAATGAAAAAGAATGGGCTGCACGATTGGAAAGACCGTTACTTTTCTTTTTTAAAAAATAAAAAGCAAATTTTTTATATTGTATAAGCAAATATGATTATTGAATTATTGTATTGTTCATTTTTAAATGAATGGAAGAAATCAGAATTAAATCTTAAGAGTTTTTATTTATAAAATTAATTAAAGGATAATATTATGCGCTGGCAGGGAAGAAAAGAAAGTTCAAATGTTGAAGACAGACGCGGGCTTTCTCCAAAAGGAGTTATTGGAGGAGGTATCGGCGGAATTGCAATCATTCTTATTGTAATGCTTTTAGGCGGCGACCCGACTTCATTACTTCAGAATCTTGAAATGACAGATCAAACAACTACTTCTAACTATCAGGGGACTGCTGAAGAGAAAGAACTTGCAAGTTTTGTATCAGTTGTATTAGCTGAAACAGAAAATGTCTGGCACAATATCTTTTCTGATATGGGCAGAAATTATGTTGAGCCGAAATTAGTATTGTTTACCGGAAGTGTTCAGTCCGCCTGCGGAGTTGCAGGTGCATCAACTGGTCCGTTTTATTGTCCGGGAGATCAAAAGCTTTATATTGATTTAAGCTTTTACGATGAACTTCAGAAGAAATTTAAAGCTCCGGGTGATTTTGCAATGGCTTATGTTGTTGCTCACGAAGTCGGACATCATATACAGAACTTGCTCGGAACAATGGATAAGGTCCAAAGTCTGCGTTCAAGATTAAGTGAAGCTGAGTATAATCAATATTCGGTGAGATTAGAACTTCAGGCTGATTTTTACGCCGGAGTATGGGCGCATTATACAGATAAGATTGAAGGATTGCTTGAAGAAGGAGATTTGGATGAAGCTCTTAATGCAGCTAGTGCAGTGGGTGATGATAATATTCAAAAACAAATGCAGGGTTATGTTGTTCCGGAATCTTTTACACACGGAACTTCTGCACAAAGGAAAAAATGGTTTTATAAAGGTTATACTACCGGAGATATAAGACAAGGTGATACATTTAGTGCAAGAGATTTATAAAAAAGTTTTGAATAACAGAACAATAATCTCTGTTTTTATTACAGTATTTGCTTTTGTTTTTTATTCCTGCTGCTCTGTTGAATTACAGAATCTTAGTAATGCAAAAAAGCAGATTCAGCAATATTATGAAAGCGGACAGTATGATAAAGAACTCGATGAAATTATTGCAGATGCAAAAAGCAAGTTCAGTAAGATTGAAGTAAAACAAAATTCCACTGTAGTTTTTGATGTAGATGATACTGCGCTTCTTAATTATGAAGCAAGTAAGGAAATGGGATTTGGGTATGTTAAAGATATTTCTGATAAATGGGTATCAAGTGCTAAGGTTCCTGCAATTCCACAGGTAAAAGAATTATACAATTATCTGCTGAACAAAAATGTTAAAATAATTTTTCTTACTGGCAGATTTAGTGATGAATATGAATACACTTTCAGAAATCTGATCAATGAAGGTTATACAACATTTGATACTTTAATTGTAAGAAACCCGGAAGAAAAAAAATTACCTGCTGTTGAATTTAAATCCAACGTAAGGACTGCATTAACAAAACAAGGTTACGAAATTATTGGAAACGTCGGCGATCAATGGAGTGATTTGAAAGGACCTTACAGCGGAATTAAAATTAAAATCCCGAATTATCTTTATTTGATTGAAGATTAAAACCCAATAGAACGCAGATAACGCAGATCAAACTGATTTTCGCTGATTTAAATCTGTGTAAATCTATTTTCATTTTTTGTATTTGTCGTCTTTTTTGATAATTAGGGAAAGATTTCAGTTGCGATCAAATGTTCTTTATACATATATTTGCACTACGTTTACCCCCGCAGGATGAGAAAGTCCTGTGTTTAGCCCCTCAATTGCAGAGGGGCTTCATTATTTAATAGAAGAGGGTTATCTGATGGGTGATAAAAAACAGAGGATTATCTATTATATCGATGGATTCAATTTTTATTTTGGTCTAAGAAGTAAAAATTGGAAAAAATATTATTGGCTGGATTTAGTCAAATTTTGCGAACAATTTATTCGTCCGCATCAGGAACTAATTAGGGTAAATTATTTTTCTGCAATTCAAAAGTCGAAGGGAAAGCAAGACCGGCAAGATTTATTTTTATCTGCGAACAAACAAAATCCAAAATTTCAACTCTTCCTGGGAAAGTTTTTAGAAAAGACTATAAATTACAATGGTCAACTAGTCAGAACATTTGAAGAAAAAGAAACCGATGTTCATATTGCAGTTCAAATGATACGTGATATTGTGCTTGATCAATGCGATATATCTGTTCTCATTTCTGCTGATAGCGATTTGATTCCTCCAATTAATTTTATTAATGAATTAAAACCGAAACACAAAATATTTGTTTATTTCCCTCCATCAAGATTTTCTTATGATTTAAAACAAAAAGCCAATAATGTTATCTCACTTGAAAATCATGAGTTAAAATTTAAAGCTTGTGTATTTCCCGATGAAATATATCTCCCAAATGGATATCAAATAAAAAGACCAGATAAATGGAAATAAGCTCAAATTATTCCACTTCTATTTTATTTATATTTATACCCAAAATTTTTTAATAAAAGAGTAATAAATGTCCGCAAAAAGTTTTTCTGATATTCCGAAAGCATATAATCCTACTGATGTTGAGGATAAATGGTATAAATACTGGAATGAGAATGGTATTTTTAATTCCGATATAGACAAAACAAAGAAGCCATACACAATTGCAATTCCGCCGCCCAACATTACCGGTATGTTAACGATGGGTCATATTCTTAATAACACACTTCAGGATATTTTCATCCGCACAAAAAGAATGCAGGGCTTTAATGCTTGCTGGGTGCCGGGAACTGATCACGCTTCAATTGCAACAGAAACTAAGGTTACAAAGTTCTTAGCTGATAAACAGATTGATAAATATCAAATCGGACGAGAAGCATTTTTAGAACACTGCCAGGAATGGAAAAAAGAATACGGCGGAATAATTATTCAGCAGTTAAAAAAACTTGGAGTTAGCTGTGATTGGCGGCGCGAACGTTTTACAATGGATGATGAATATTATTACGAAGTGATAAAAACTTTTGTTGATCTTTACAAAGAAGGAAAGATTTACCGCGGCTACAGAATGGTAAACTGGGATCCTGCAAATAAATCTGCAATCTCTGATGAAGAGGTTATCTATAAAACTGTTAACGGAAAATTATGGTATTTTAAATATCCGGTTATTAACTCTGAGGAATTTGTTATTGTTGCCACAACACGACCTGAAACAATGCTTGGTGATACCGGAGTTGCTGTTAATCCAAATGATAAGAGATACAAACATCTTATCGGTAAAAAAGTTTTACTGCCGATTGCTGATAGAGAGATCCCGATCTTTGCTGATGAATACGTTGATATGGAATTTGGAACCGGTGTGGTTAAGGTTACTCCCGCTCACGATGTTAACGATTATGAAATGGGTAAACGCCATAAGCTTGAAATGAAAAATATATTTAACGATGATGCAACAACAAACGGAAACGTTCCTGAAGATTTTCAAAGTCTTGATCGTTATGAAGCAAGAAAAAGAGTTGTTGCAAGACTGGAAGAACTTGGTTTTCTGCACAAGACTGAAGATTATCAAAACAAAGTTGGATATTCAGAACGCGGCAATGTTCCTATCGAGCCTTACTTAAGTGAGCAGTGGTTTATGAAAATGACTGAACTTGCAAAGCCCGCAGTTGAAGTTGTTCAGCAAGGAAAAGTAAAGTTTTACCCGAAACATTGGGAAAAAACTTATTTCCACTGGATGGAAAATATTAAAGACTGGTGCATATCACGCCAGCTTTGGTGGGGACATAGAATTCCGGTTTGGTATCATAATACTTCAAAAGAAATTTATTGCGATGTTACTCCGCCGGAAGACATTAAAAACTGGACTCAGGATGAAGATGTGCTTGATACCTGGGCTTCAAGCTGGCTTTGGGCTCATGCAATTTTCAAAACTGATGAAGAAAGAAAATATTATTATCCAACAAACACCCTTGTTACAGGACCGGATATAATTTTCTTTTGGGTTGCACGAATGATAATGGCTGGAATGCACTTTATGAAAGATATTCCTTTCAGTGATGTTTACTTTACAAGCATCATTCGTGATATACAGGGAAGAAAGATGAGCAAATCTTTGGGCAACTCACCTGATCCGCTTGATGTAATTAAAGAATACGGTGCTGATGCATTGCGATTTACAGTAATTTATCTTGCACCGCTTGGGCAGGATGTTCTTTTCAGCACTGATAAATGCGAGCTTGGAAGAAACTTTGCAAACAAGATCTGGAATGCAGGAAGATTTCTTTTGATGAATGCTGAGAATATTAAAGTTGATGAAAAACTGAAAGACGCTAATAAAGATTTTGCCGATGAGTGGATAATATCGCGTTTCAATGAAACTCTTAAAGAGTTCAACAAAGCAATGGATGCGTTTGAAGTTAATAATGCAATCAAACTGGTCTATGGTTTTATCTGGAATGACTTCTGCGACTGGTATGTTGAGATGATTAAAAACAGATTGTATTCTGATAATGACGAAATAAAATCATCTGTGCTTACCCGTGCAATTTCAATCTTTGAAAATGCATTAAAAATACTTCATCCGTTTATGCCGTTCATTACAGAAGAGCTTTGGCAATTGATTAAAGAGAGAAAAGACGGAGAGAGTATTTCGACTTCATTATATCCGGTTCCTGATGAAAACCTGATTAAAGATTCAGTTGATAATGAAATGGAGTTTGTAAAAGATATTATCACTGCGATTAGAAATATCCGCGGCGAAATGAACATTGCTCCATCTAAAAAAATAAATGCAATGATCAAATCCTCATCAGTCAATGAATACCAGATAGATTATATAAAAAAACTTGCAAAGGTTGAAGAGATTATTGTAGATAGAGATATTCAAAAACCAAAGGCAAGTGCTTCGGCAGTATTAAAAGATGTTGAAATATTTATTCCGCTCGAAGGTTTGATTGATCTTGATGTTGAAAGACAAAGACTTCAGAAAGAGATAACCCGCATAGAAGGCTCTCTTTCAGGAATTGAAAAGAAATTATCAAATGAAAAGTTTGTAGCTAATGCCACACCTGAAGTTGTTGAAAAAGAAAGAGCAAAGCAGCGGGACTGGCAGGAAAATTTAAATAAGCTGAAAGAGATTTTAAAAAATTTAAATTAGATGATTTTATTGTCATCCTTCGTCAAGCTCAGGATGACACTTGAGTTTATTTTTTTGTCACGCTGAGTTTATCGAAGCGGGGATTAAATAATTAAAATGAAA
>JAVEUY010000093.1:0-8506 GCA_034005315.1 Ignavibacteriaceae bacterium
AGTTTAGATTATATTTTCTATTTCGTCAATTATCTGATTCATTTTTTTTGTTACTGCTAAAACCGGTTCAGGCGAATTCATATCCACACCAGCGTTTTTTAATATATTTATCGGATAGTCTGAACTGCCTGCTTTCAGAAA
This sequence comes from Ignavibacteriaceae bacterium, assembly GCA_034005315.1. GTDB lineage: Bacteria > Bacteroidota > Ignavibacteria > Ignavibacteriales > Ignavibacteriaceae > IGN3. The sequence goes on from JAVEUY010000093.1 coordinate 142, forward strand.
ATCCAAATATTTTTTTACTGCCGGTTCACCTTCAGATTTTACTTTTGCAGCTAAAGCTTCGGAAGCAGCAAATCCGGTTGCGTACTGATATACATAAAAATTATAATAGAAGTGCGGAACTCTTGCCCAGGTATAAGTTTCTTCTTCATCAACAACCATTTTATTTCCCCAGTACTTCTGATAAATATCTTTATATAGTTTACAAAGCCTATCAGGAGTAAGTACTTCACCGCTTTCCGCTTTAGAATGAGTAATCATTTCAAACTCTGCAAACATAACCTGCCTGTAAACTGTTGATGAGATATTGTTCAGATATTTTTCAAGCAGGAATAATTTTTCATCCTTTGTTTCAGAAATATTTATCATATAATCTTGCAGAAGATTTTCATTAAATGTGGATGCAACTTCTGCAAGAAAGATAGAATAGTTTGCATAAGTATATGGCTGTGTTACACCAGTATAATATGAATGCATATTGTGCCCCATTTCGTGAGCAAGTGTAAAGACATCATTTAACAAATCTGTCCAATTTAAAAGCACATACGGATGCACTCCAAATGTTGTTCCTGATGAATATGCGCCGCTTCTTTTAGCTTTAGTTTCATAAACATCAATCCAGCGGTTATTAAAAGCTTTGTTCAAAGATTCCAGATAGTCATTACCCATTATTTTTAATGAATCCAAAACCAGTTTAACAGCACAATCGTATGGATATTTTTTTTCTAATTTAGGATCAAAAACAGTTACATATACATCATAAGGATGAAGCTCCTCTATCTTTAATAATTTCTTTTTAAGCGAAGCCCAGCGGTACATTGGTTCCATATTTTCGCCAACAGATTTTATCAGGTTATCATAAACTGATAAAGGGATATTATTTTTAAATAATGCGGCTTCTCTTGCAGATCTATATTTTCTTGTTCTTGCATAAAAAATATTGGTTTTAATATTGCCATTAAATAAGGAGCTTAAAGAATTTGCATTATTCCGGTAAACAGAAAGATAAGCTTTGAATGTATTTTCACGATAGGTTCTGTCTTTTGAATATAGTGCTGCATAATAACGAGAATGAGAAATTTCAATTGAATTACCATCTTCATCAATTACGTTTGGAAATTTTAAATCGGCATTAGTAAATAACGAATATGTGTTATATGGTATTTGTGTTATCTCATCAGCCATTGCAAGAAGTTCTTCCTGTTCTTTATCCAGAGTATGCTTTCTGAATCTTAATAAATCATCAAACGAATGTTTATATATCTTAAGCTCATCAATATTATTAAACATTTCAGCGATCAGGTTTTCATCTATCTTTAATATTTCCGGCTTGATAAAAGAACTTGCAGCCAGCACCTGTGCAAAAAGACTTTTTATTCTTCCATCCATCCCCTGATATTTTGTATCCCGCATATCGCTGTCTTTTGAGAGCATAGAATAAAGATGCAGGCGCTCCAGTTTAATACCAATTTCTTCATCAAACTTTAAGCAGTTAAGAAGATCTGATGGATTGCTGAGAGATCCTTCAAAAGATTTATATTTAGAAATATTATCGCTTACCCATTTAAAATCATCTTCCCAATGCTTATCATCCGGATAAATATCTGCCAGCTCCCATTTATATTTTTCCTCGATGTTAGAACGAGCCGGGATTTCAATTGTTAAATTTTCAGCATTACAATATTTATTGGTTGTTTGGTTTTTCATAAATACCCCTATAGTGGAATTGAATATTTTTAATAATCACATAAATAAAATTATTTAACTATTTGATTAAAATCATTTTCCCGGATTTAACCTGTCCTGCTATTCTTAACTGATAAAAATATATACCCGACGTTAAATTATTTGCTGCATTAAACTCAACTTTGTAAGTGCCGGCAGGTTTTATTTCGTTAACTAACGTTTTGATTTCATTACCAAGGATATCATAAACTTTTAATGTAACTAACCCGCCACTTTCATTACCTCCCGTAAGAGGAAGCGAAGCAATTGAATATTTAATTGTTGTTGATGGATTAAAAGGATTCGGATAATTCTGATATAACTCAAATGCCATTGGTTGAGTTTGTATTTCATCAACATTAGTCATCTGATCTTTAATGTTGGTTTCTAATCCGGGTATTGTAAATGCAGGACCATTAAGCCAGGTTAAATTTATATGCGTCGAAGGAATATAGCTTTTTACTTTCCAGTTTGAAGGCGCAAGCCAGATAGTTTCCTCTATCCCAAATAATTTAATTATAATCGGAAAAAGCTGCGTATAGCTAAGACGTCTTTCAAGTAAAAACTTTTTACAGGTAAAACTTCCGATTTCCGTATTTATTGTTTCATCACTTAGCCGCTTGCCGATTAGCTGAAACCTGACAGGAAAATTAATTGAATTAATACTTATGATTGTGTCTTTGCTGAAGATTGTATATTCCTGATTAACTGAGCTAGCAAATCTGTAATAAGAGTACCAACCTTTTAATGAGTTGAAGAAACCAAAGAAGCTTACTCCTAAAGTTGAATCCAGACTTCCAAGCAGCCCTGATAAAAAGAAGGGATCAAAATATTCATATCCGTTTGAGCCGTTAAAATTAAAAAAGAGTGAGTCCAAATACGGCTGGAAGTTTATTGTGTTTAAAGCTCCGGTTTTAGTTAGAACTATTTTTGCATCTTTCCCCTGAAAAGGTGCATCCACAAAAAATGAATCAATACTGTAAAACTTTAATGAGTCAACACGATTATTTAATGAATCAAGCGGAATTAATTCATAATTCCATTTATATCCGGTTTGTGAAGGAAAATATTCAGATGCTTGCTGCCCAATCGTAAGCGTAAAAATACCGGAAATAAATATGATAAAAATCAATTTTTTCATAACTAAGAAACCATTTATAGCAGGGGCAAATATAAAGAAAGTAACTTTTTATTGCATAAATATTTTTTATAAAAATTAACAGTACAATTCCCAATCATTCAGATAAAAAACCGAAGATCACTCGTTATAATATGAAAGCGAGAATTTCAACTTACCCGAAAAATTTTTAAATCTTATCTCAATTTTACCAGGCACGCCATTAGTCACTTTTCTGAATTCATTTTTTACTTCAGACTCAGCAGAAAAATTTGATAGTAAAATACCTTGTTTATCCCTGATAGTAAATGATATTGATCCGCCGTTAAAACCACTAACAGTAAGAAGGGTTCTTGTAGTGTTAAAATTAAAGTTGGTTATTGCATAAATATCAGTAGTTAAATCTTCAGTGTTGATTATTAAACTATAATAGTTTGCTTTATTATCCTGAATTGGCTCATTGATATTTCCGGCATCATTCCCGGGTGCAATAATTTCTTCACGACAATTTGTGAAAGTAATTAGATATAAAATCTGAATCAGAAGTAATATGAATCTTTGCATTTACAACTTTCAGAATTAATGAATCTTGTTTTGAGCTTAAGCTATTTTATTAAAATCAGAATTGCAACATATTTTTAAATACTCATAATGATTTTAGTTCAAATTTGCCTGCATAAGTTTCAAAATGATTCTTATTTAAGCTGTCTTAAATTCTCATATTCATATTAAATAACTACCAGCTACCTGTCAAATACTCCGTTTAAGAAAATGATTTTATTATCCTTTCTATATAAATATCAACATATTTATATTTGTTATTACAAGCTACAATTAAATTATGAATCCAAAATACGAAGCAGTTATAGGGTTAGAAGTTCACGCACAGCTTTTAACAGATACAAAAATATTTTGCGGCTGTTCCACAAAATTTGGTAACGAGCCAAACAGCAATACTTGTCCGGTTTGTCTTGGTCATCCGGGTGTACTGCCTGTATTAAACAAAAAAGTAATTGAGTTCACTGTATTAATGGGATTTGCTACAAACAGTATAATTAATAAGCAATCTGTTTTTGCACGAAAGAATTATTTTTATCCGGATCTTCCAAAAGGATATCAAATATCACAGTATGAAGAACCAATTTGCGAACATGGATTTGTTGAAATACATCCAAAAAATTCTGAGTCTGAAAAAATTGGTATTACAAGAATTCACATGGAAGAAGATGCAGGAAAATCAATTCACGATCAAAACACTTCAACATTAATAGATGTAAACAGATGCGGAGTTCCGTTGATTGAAATTGTAAGTGAGCCTGATATCAGAACTCCGGAAGAAGCTTATTTATATCTGACAAAGATTAAACAATTAGTGCAGTATCTTGGCATTTGTGACGGAAATATGGAAGAAGGTTCGCTCAGATGTGATGCTAACATTTCTGTTCGGTTAAAAGGTGAAAACCAATTGGGAGTTAAAACAGAAATAAAGAATCTTAACTCGTTCAGAAATGTTGAACGTGCTATTGAATACGAAGTTAACAGACAAACAGAATTGATAGAAGATGGCGAAAAAATTGTCCTCCAAACATTGCTTTGGGATGCGGATGCAAATGAAGCGCATCCAATGAGAAGCAAAGAAGAAGCACACGATTACAGATATTTTCCTGATCCTGATTTGCTGCCTGTTGAAGTTGATAATCAATGGTTAAAAGAACTGAAGTCATTGCTTGTTGAATTACCCGATGAAAAGCTTAACCGTTTTGTTAAGAATTTTGAATTACCATTATATGATTCGGAGATAATTACAAACAGCAGGGATCTTGCCGATTATTATGAAAATATTATTTCTGTTACCGATGAATATAAACTTGCAAGCAACTGGCTGATTGGCGATGTTCTTTCAGTTTTAAATGAAAAAAAATTGAACATAACTGAGTTTTCAGTTTCACCTGATAATATTGGAAAGCTAATCAATCTGATTAAAGCAGGAACAATCAGCAGCAAAATAGCAAAAGAGGTTTTTGCTGAGATGCTGAATAATAATTCCAATCCTGAAGATATTGTAAAAGAAAAAAACCTTGTGCAAATCTCTGATCCCGACGAATTATTAATGATTATCAAAGAGATAACAGAAAAGAACCCCGAACAGGTATCTGATTATAAATCAGGTAAAGAAAAAGTATTTGGATTTTTTGTCGGTCAGATAATGAAACAAACAAAAGGTAAAGCAAATCCAAAGCTTGTAAATGATTTATTGAAACAAGTATTATCCAATTAAAATTGTATTTTTATAATCAGGATTGTGTTTTAATTTTAAGGACACAACACTTAATTAATTTTGAATAATCTTTTTAGGAGAATAAATTGTCTTTTTTAGAAAAACTGAAGAAACTGTTCAAAAAAAAAGAAAGACCAAAACCAACTACACTTTCAGGAAAAATTGCAGAGTTTTTTCGCCAATTAGCTTTTGCGGGAATTGCAGCGCTGTTTATTATAACATTTATAATTCAAAATACCAGAATCCCTACTGGTTCAATGGAAAACACTATTCTTGTCGGTGATTTTGTTCTTGTTAATAAATTTATTTACGGATCTAGTTCGCCGCAATATATTTGGTTTACAGAAATAAAACTACCTTATTTTACATTACCTTCGCTTAGAGAGCCAAAGCAAAAAGATATTGTTGTATTTGAGTATCCTGGTGACCGCGATCAGCTTGAACCAACTCAGAAAAATGTTAACTACGTAAAAAGATGTATAGGTACACCGGGCGATACTGTTGAAATAAAAGATAAAGTTGTTTTTGTAAATGGTAAAGAATTCTGGAGACCAACTTATATAAAGTATTACCGCGGTCAGTATGGTAATTATCTTAAACCAATTCCTAAAGGTTATGCAGAACCCAGAATCTTCCCTAAAGGAATGCCCTGGAATGAAGATAATTACGGTCCGCTTGTAGTACCTAAAAAAGGAATGACAATACCATTGAATATTTTTAATGTTGAACAGTGGAGAACAACAATAGACAGAGAATATGGAAAAAGAGTTGTAGAGATTAAGGACAATTCAGTTGTAATTGATAATGTTCCGGTTTCTTCTTATACATTTAAAAAAGATTATTACTTTATGATGGGCGATAACAGAGACGATAGTTTGGATAGCAGATTCTGGGGTTTTGTTCCGCGCAATGCTGTAGTAGGTGAAGCTTTTATTACTCTCTTTTCGTGGGATAGAGATATTCCTTTTTCACAGCCAATAAAATTACTTGGCTCAGTAAGACCTGATAGAATATTAAAACTGCTCCACTAATAGTAAAAAATATTTAACAAATTAAATCCTGTTTCTTTTTTAAGAACAGGATTTTTTATTTATACTATTATAAAAAAAGGCGATCCGAAGATCGCCTTGATATTTTGAAAACTATATCATCTCATCAATATCATTTTTTTTGTCTCTTTAAAACTTCCTGCATTTAAAGTATAAATGTAAACTCCGCTCGGCAGATTGTCTGCATTAAAAGCTACTTCGTACTGCCCTGCTTCCATTTGATTATCAACTAATACTGCAATTTCTTTTCCCAGAATATCATAAACCTTTAATGTTGTAAATTCATTTGATGCAAGATTGAATTTTATTTTAGTAGCCGGATTGAACGGATTGGGATAATTCTGTTCAAGTGAAAATGTTTGCGGCTGTAGTTCATCTTCAACTCCCACAACAACCGAGTTAATTGTTTTTAATATCCAGTTTCCCGGATCAACTGTTATTGAAAACGGTTCATTTTTAACTGTTACATTAAAATTCTGTACCTGGGCATCATTAAAAACAGTAATTATTGTATCTCCGACAGATGATTGTACTTTTATCTGAATCGGCATTGTAAAGAACGACGGATTAGAATTAGAATTTTGTGTAATCTTCAACGCAAGATCATATAAATTACCGCCAAGACTGTTCTTACTCCATACAACTGAATACTTTGGATAGTTTTCTCCATAAATCCATTGCTGGAAGAAGTAATCTAAATCCAATCCGGAAACACTTTCTGCTATCGCCTGAAAATCTTCTGTTGTTGCAACTCCATAAGCAACACTTGGATCATAAGTATAAGTTCTGAGTATATTAAAAAATGTCGAATCACCAACAATACCTCTTAGCATATGCAGCACTACACTAGCTTTTGAATAAGTTCTGTATGAATTAAAAATTTCATTCTCAGAAGTAATATCCTGTACATAAATAGTACCTGTTGCAAATTTTGCATAATACATTTCATCAGCGATATAATTATCGTATGAAGATTTTCCATTCCAGGCTTCGTAAATTAGTCCTTCACCCAATGTTGCAAAGCCTTCATTAAGCCATATATTATGCCAATCCTTACAAGTAATATTATCGCCGTACCACATATGAGCTAATTCGTGAGCAATCAATCCGTCTGAAAAACTTAGCATAGAAGATATAGTTTGGTGTTCCATTCCTCCGCCCCAGCCAAATTGTGCGTGTCCGTATTTTTCGTTAATAAACGGATACTCACCAAATCTTTCAGCAAAAATTTCAATCATTCCCGGAGTTTTATCCAACTGATTTCTATTTTGGTTCATACTTGTCGGATAAAGATAATGTGTAACCGGCATTGAATCGGTTGGGCTGTAATGATAATAATTAGTATAGAGAGCATAATTAGTTATTGCTAATGAAATTAAATATTGCGCTATAGGATAACTCTCCTTCCATTTATAAGTGTGAGTACCATTTCCGTTATCTGTAATCTCCATCAGATTTCCATTTGATACAGGAATTAAATTAGTACTTGTTGTAAGCCATATATCAGCGGAATCTGCTTTATCACCCGGAGTATCTTTAACAGCCCACCAGTCTTTTGCGCCGAATGGCTCACTTAAAGACCAGATTAAAGGATTACCGCCTTGTGAACTAAACTTAAAACTTCCAAAACCGCCTGAAGCCGGCGCTCCGTGATAATAAACTACTGTTGTAAAATCATCACCCTGATTTAATGTTGTTCCAGTCTGGATATTAACTGTGTTCGAGCCTCTTGAGAAAGTAGCGCTGTTTCCATTAAATAAAACAGAATCAACAGTTAAAGAATTCCCAAGGTCATAGTAAATTTCAGTTACATTAGGTTCTACAATTTCTGCTTTGCAGGTGATGTTACCGGAAATTGTTTGAGATGTGTGATAAACTGAAATATCAAGTTTATAATATTTTACATCGTAACTTGTATCACTAAGATAATTCATATCAGTAATTTTTTGTAAACGCTGAAATTGCGCTATCTTACCAAGTCTGCACATTTCCGTACCGCTTTGTGAAAACGAAAATGGTGTTATAAGCATCAAAAGAGCAGCAATTAAACTTTTCATATAGTCCTTAAATATTTTATTTATTAATTATTAATTATTCTTTATTAAAATAATCAGTTATGAATACAAATCAATAATAATTTTTTAATTTGCTTCCTGGATTCTGCAAATGGATATGAAGTCGCAATATGTGCAGACTTTA
>JAVEUY010000094.1:0-8505 GCA_034005315.1 Ignavibacteriaceae bacterium
CAATAAGAAAAGAAAGATTGTTAATTTACAATGAGCTTAAAGAGGAATCTGAGTCAGGCTTAATACCGGAAGCTCATCTGAAGATTTTAAGTTCAACATACAGAGAACATAAAGGCTGGCTGAATGTATCGAAAAGAAATACTTACATTAACGCTGCAACATCCTTAGCTTTCAGAAAAATGCAGCAGCGTAATGCTAAAGGTTTAAGTAAAACCTATTATCAGATGGATATAGATAATTATAGAAAATTTATCGGAAACCTGCTTTCAAATTCTGAAAGAAGCCAATAAATGAATCAGAATGCAATATATATTTTTTCTCCCTTGCTGTTTGCTTCCGGCGATGATAATCTGTTAAATAATTTTAATGAAAATGATTCAAACTATTTCAGGGCAACATTGTATCTTAACTTAATTGAAAACATACTCAGGAAAAAAGATAAAACTGATTTTTTTATTATTCTATCTAAAGATGAGATATATCCCGAATTAGAAGCCGTAAATGATTTTAAATTAATCACTTCGGAACAGAATTCAATCAAGGTGCTGCAATCAGAGCAAATAACTAAAGAGTTTGTTAATCATAAATACAATATACTGGTTGCAGGTAATGTAGTTAATTTAAGTTCATCAGATATTGATAAATACTTAAACTTACTTGGAATAGATGTAAAAACTGTTCTGATTTCAAAATCATCATCTAATAAAATATCTGTATTCGGGTTTTGCGGATACACAGAAGAATTATTAAGATTTTTTATTGAGTCAGAATTATCTATTCAAAAATTTCTTGGGTTTAACGAGTCTTGCGAATACTATATCACATTAGCAAAGGATCTGTTTGAAGTGAAAGATATTGACGACTTTAAAAAATTATATCTGGACTTATCTCAAAAAGCCAGCTTAGAATACTGTTCTCAAAATATGCACGAAAGGTTTACACATTTGTTTGTTGAATATAAGGACTTACTGAAATGAGCAGAATTGGAATCTTTGGAGGAACTTTTGATCCAATACATAACGGACATTTGATAACAGCACAGTCGGTAAGAGAACTAAGAAATCTTGAAAAGATTATTTTTATTCCGACATATATTTCACCTCATAAGCAGGATACAGAAGCATCCGGTGCAAAACATAGAATGAATATGTTAAGAATTGCTTTAAATGATGTTCCATTTTTTGAATGCTCTGATTTTGAAATTAAACAACATACTGTTTCTTACACTATTGATACTTTGCGCGAGTTTAAAAAATATTATGATGAGATTGATTTAATAATAGGATATGATAATATTTTTCACTTTCATACATGGAAAGACCCGGACGAGATATTAAAGCTGGCAAACATAGTTGTATTAAAAAGAAAATCATCCCATCCATTGGATTTTGTTGATAAGTATGTTGAAGCTGCTATTTTTGTTCAGACACGTGGAATTGAAATCAGTGCAACCGATATCAGGAACAGAGTTAAAGCCGGCTTGCCGATTTATTATCTTGTGCCTGAAAAAGTTTTAGAATATATAAATAATAATAATCTGTATAAGGGAGATTGATTGAAAATTCTTGTTACAGGGGGAGCAGGATTTATTGCTTCTCATATTGTTGATGCTTTTATAAAAGAAGGACATCGGATAGTGGTTGTTGATGATCTATCAACCGGCTTTGAAAAAAATGTAAATACAAAAGCAAAATTCGTTAAAGCAAATATATGCGATAAAGAATTAGCTGAGCTGTTTGAAAAAGAAAATTTTGATGTTGTAAATCATCACGCAGCACAAATGGATGTCAGAAGATCTGTGAAAGATCCGGAATTTGATGCTAAAACAAATATACTTGGAACAATAAACCTGCTTCAGAATTGTGTTAAATACAACGTAAAGAAATTTATGTTTGCTTCTACCGGAGGTGCTATATATGGAGAGCAGGATTATTTTCCTGCTGATGAAAAACATAACACTCAGCCAAAATCACCATACGGAATTTCTAAGCTTGCAGTTGAGAAATATCTTTACTTTTACAATTCCGAGTATGATTTAAATTATACAATATTGCGTTATGCTAATATTTACGGACCGAGACAAAATCCATTTGGTGAAGCTGGTGTGGTTGCAATCTTTTCTACAAAATTATTGAAATCAGAACAACCGAATATTAATGGTGATGGTAAACAAACTCGTGATTATGTTTTTGTTGGTGATGTTGTAAAAGCAAATGTTATTACACTTACTGATAACAATTCTGATATTTATAATATTGGGACAGGTATTGAGACCGATGTTAACCAATTATTTAATTATTTAAATCATATAACAAATGCTAATAAAGAAGAAAAACATGGACCGCCTGCTCCCGGAGAACAGATGAGAAGTGTTATTACTTCTGATAAAATGTTCCGTAAATTCGGCTGGCGCCCTGATACAAAACTGGAAGACGGACTTAAAGGAACAGTCGATTTTTTTAAATCCGGTATAAGTTAATGATCAACAAAAATCTAATTGAAAATCTATTTAATAATAACCGCAGATCAATTGCTCGTGTCATTTCAATTGTTGAATCTGATAATCTTCTTACATCAGAATATTTAAAAGAAATTTACAGTAAAACCGGCAATGCATATAGAATTGGAATTACAGGACCTCCTGGTGCAGGCAAAAGCACTATTACAAATCAGCTAACAAAATATTTTTTAAACGATAATAAAAAAGTAGGAATAATCGCTGTTGATCCAACTTCACCTTTTACCGGTGGTGCTTTACTTGGGGATAGAATAAGGATGACAGATATTGGTACAAATGATAATGTGTTTATCAGAAGTATGGCAACAAGAGGCAGCTTGGGAGGGTTATCCAAAAAAGCTGTTGATGCCGCAGATGTTCTGGATGCATCTGGGTTTGATATTATCATTTTAGAAACGGTTGGAGTTGGTCAGTCCGAACTTGATATTGCCAGTGCTGCCGATACAACCATTGTAGTGCTGGTTCCCGAGAGCGGTGATTCTGTTCAGGCAATGAAAGCCGGATTGATGGAGATAGCTGATTTTTTTGTTCTTAATAAATGTGACAGACCAGGCGCTCATCAGGCTTTTACTGCTTTGCAGACATTATTGTTGATAAAAGATCATAACAAAAATTCATGGATACCTGATATTATCAAAACAGTTGGTTCAGAAAATAAAGGGATAGATGAAATAGCAAAAGAAATTGAACGACATAAATTATATATTAAGGATAAAAATCTTTTTATTAGTAAAAGAGAAAATCAGGCAAAGGTAAGAATAAAAGAGATTGTTGAGCATAAACTTAAAGATGAACTATGGAGCGAAACCGGAGAAATTTCTTTAAACGCTTCTTTACAAAAAGTAGTTTTAGGCAATCTTTCACCTTACCATATTGCTGAAAAAATAATTCAGGATTTTAAAGATAAAATCTAAAGGAGTTTTAATGGAACAAATACCTTTTATACCGGAATTAACTGAGAACCAAATTATTATCAGGGATACTATAAGAGATTTTACAGAGAAGAATATTCGTCCTGTTGTTATGAAGTATGATGAATCACAGGAATTCCCGATGGAGATTATGAAACAACTTGGTGAGCTTGGTTTCTTAGGAATACTTGTTCCAGAAGAACTCGGCGGTGCTGGTTTAGGTTATGTTGAGTATGCTTTAATCATTGAAGAAATATCAAAAGTTGATCCTTCAATTGGACTTTCTGTTGCGGCACATAATGGATTATGCACAAATCATATCAATCTTTTTGGCAGCCCGGAACAAAAGAAAAAATATTTGCCGGATTTAGCAGGCGGTAAAAAAATTGGTGCCTGGGGTTTGACCGAAGCTGTTTCAGGAAGCGATGCAGCAGGACTAAAAAGCAATGCAATTAAAGATGGAAGCTATTGGATTTTAAATGGCAGCAAACAATTTACTACTCACGGAACTGTTGGTGAAACTTATGTGGTTATGGCAATTACAAACAAAGAAGCTGATAAAAAAGGAATATCTGCATTCATTCTGGAAAAAGGAATGGGAGGATTAATTATCGGCAAGAAAGAAAACAAACTCGGAATGCGGGCAAGCGATACGACCCAGTTAGCTTTTGAAAATTGTAAAGTTCCTTCTGAAAATTTATTAGGTGAAGAAGGAATGGGTTTTATAAATTCAATGATGGTGCTTGAAGGCGGCAGAATTTCAATAGCTGCAAACAGTATGGGCTTGGCTCAGGGTGCATTAGAAGCTGCGTTAAAATATTCAAAAGAACGAAAACAATTCGGAAAATATCTGGCTGATTTTCAAGCAATTCAATTTAAGCTTGCGGAGATGCAGACTAATATAGATGCTGCACGATTGCTCACTTATCGCGCTGCCTGGATGAAAGACAATGGAATCCCAAATACAAAAGAAGCAGCACAGGCTAAATTATTTGCAAGCGAAATTGCTGAAAAGACTGCAAGCGAAGCAGTTCAGATTTTAGGCGGATACGGATTTATAAAAGATTATCCTGTTGAAAAATTTTATCGTGATGTAAAACTTTTAACTATTGGTGAAGGAACATCCGAGATACAACGAATAGTTATTGCAAGAGATTTGTTGAAGGATTAATTGATGAAAATAATCGGAAATAAATTATCTGAAGAAAACTCTTTTCTTAAACGGGAAGATTTCCAAAAAGAATTGTTAAGAAAACTAAATGCTGTTAAAGGTAAAGTAAAAGAAGGCGGAGGTAAAAAAGCAATTGAAAAACACAAAGCCAAAGGCAAACTAACAGCACGCGAAAGAATTGAAAAACTTATTGATAATCCAAAAGAATTTTATGAGTTAAGCACACTTGCTGCCTATGGAATGTATGAAGAATACGGAGGTGCACCATCTTCAGGAACAATTTATGGAATAGGTAAAATCCATAACAGACTTTGTGTAATTGTTGCTAATGATGCTACAGTAAAAGCTGGTGCCTGGTTTCCGATTACTGCAAAGAAAAATCTTCGTGCACAGGAAATTGCAATGGAAAATCATTTACCAATAATTTATCTGGTTGATAGCGCCGGAGTTTTTCTTCCGCTGCAGGACGAAATCTTTCCTGATAAAGAACACTTTGGAAGAGTTTTCAGAAACAATGCTAAAATGTCTTCAATGGGAATTCCGCAAATAGCCGCTATAATGGGTCCGTGTGTTGCCGGCGGAGCTTACTTACCAATTATGAGCGATGAAGCATTAATAGTTGAAGGACAAGGATCTGTTTTTCTTGCCGGCTCTCATTTGGTTCGTGCTGCTATCGGAGAAGTAATTGAAAATGAAAAACTTGGCGGTGCTGTTGTTCAATCAAATATTTCCGGTGTTACTGATTACATAATGAAAAATGATGATGAGTGCATAACGCAGATAAGAAACTTAGTTGAGAAGTTCGGAAAAAAAGGAACTGCCGGATTTGATAGGACTGAAAGTTTTCTTCCTAAATATCCTGCAAATGAAATTTTAGGAGTATTGCCCGAAGATACAATTAAACCGTATGACACTTACGAATTGATTTCACGAATTGTTGATAACTCAGAGATTGATGAATACAAAGCTGGTTACGGAAAAACAATTATAACTGCTTATGCAAGAATTGATGGCTGGGCAGTTGGAATCGTTGCCAACCAACGAAGCGTTGTTAAAACCGAACAAGGAGAAATGCAGGTTGGCGGAGTTATATATTCTGATTCAGCGGATAAAGCTACAAGATTTATTTTGAACTGCAATCAGAAAAAAATTCCTTTACTCTTTCTGCAGGATGTAACAGGTTTTATGGTCGGAAGCAAAGCAGAACATGGCGGAATAATTAAAGATGGTGCTAAGATGGTTAATGCTGTTGCAAATTCAGTAGTGCCTAAAATTACAATCATAATCGGAAACAGTTATGGTGCGGGCAATTATGCAATGTGCGGCAAAGCGTATGATCCAAGATTTATCTTTGCCTATCCAAATGCTAAAATTTCAGTTATGGGTGGAAATCAGGCTGGAAGCGTTTTGCTTGATATAAAAATAAAGCAGGGAGAAAAAAGCGGTAAAAAATTTAGTGATGCTGAAAAGCAAAAAATTCTTGACGATATAATTAAATCTTACGATGAAAAAAACTCCCCGTCTTACGCTGCAGCAAGATTATGGATTGATGAAATAATTGATCCATCAAAAACCCGGGAATGGATTTCGATGTGCCTGGAAGCAGCTAATAATAATCCTGATATTCCAAAATTTAATCCGGGAGTTATACAGGTTTAACAGCTTAAATAATTTTGTTTGTCGTAGCTTTTTGAACAGCCTGCATTTTATTATTAACCTGTAATTTCTTGTAGATATTTTCGATGTGTTTTCTTACTGTAAATGGCGAGATAAATAATTTTTCAGCTATCTGATTATAATCAAATCCTTTTTTTAATAATTCCAAAACTTCAACTTCCCGTTTAGATAAATTAAAATCTTCTTTAGAATTATCTGTAATTATATCAGTGGATTGCTTTAATAGTTTAAGTGTTTTTGATGCAATAGTTGCAGACATCGGTGCACCGCCATTTAAAACCATATCAATACTTTCAACAATTTTCTCAACTGATTCATCTTTCAAAAGATAGCCGCTTGCACCTGATTTGATTGCTTTGAATATTTTATCTTCATCATCAAATACAGTAAGCATAATAATTTTTATATCAGAAAATTTTTCATTGATTTGGGCAGTTGCATTTATTCCGTTCATTACCGGCATTTCAATATCCATAAGTATTACATCAGGAAGATTTGATGCTGCTAAATAGTCAACCATTTCCAAACCATTTTTTGCACGGAACACCATAGAAAACTTTTCCGGGAATAAGGTAAGTTTTTCTATCAAAGATTTTGCAAGAAAATCATTATCCTCTGCTATAGCAACTTTAATTTTCATATTATCCTATTATTCTTAATAAAAAAATAAGCCGGGAATCTTATCAGCTCAATAAGGCAGATGTAGTAATTGTTTTTGATTCATCCTGAAAGCATTTTAATCTGCAGACTATTGTAGTGCCGTTTTCATTGCTTGATATACTTAATTCTGCACTGGCTTTCTCACATCTTGATTTCATATTACTCAGTCCATTACCTTCAAAATTTTGGTTAACATCAAATCCTTTTCCGTTATCTTTAATAATTACCTCCAGCCCTTTTTCATAATTATTAAATATTATATCAATTTTACTACCACCGGAATACTTAAGTGCATTTTGAATAGCTTCCTGAACAATCCTTAATAAATTAAGTATTTGAATTGATGATAGTTCAATATGTCCACTAAAATTATTTTGAAAAGAAATCTTAACTGAAGATAAACTTGCATTCAATTTCTGAATCATTTCATTCAATTTAATTATCAGCTTTTCACTATCCCCTTCTTCCTGTTTCATTGCCCAGATAGTATTTCTTAAATCGTAAAGCGCATCTTTACTGAAACTTTTCAGAACATTTAATCTTTGATAAACATCTTCTTTTTGCGGAGAATAAGTAAGATTATCCAAAGAACTAATTATAAACGTCAATTGAGAGCCGATGTTATCATGCAATTCCCTTGATATATTTAATTTTTCTTCAGCTAATTCTTTTTCAAGCTCTGTATTTTTCAACTGACTTTTAAATTCGATTTCTTTAACAATTTTGACCCGCTTTAATTGCTGATATCTATATATCCCGATCGACAACAGTAATAACAGAATTACTACTACGAGAGCAAAAATTAATAACTGGTTTCTGTTATTAAGTTTATACTGACTTTCTTTTATCTGTAAATTTTTTTGCTCTGTTTCATAAGCAATTTCCAGTTGTGCTATTTTTTCATTTGTTTCTAAATTAATAATACTATCCTTATATGCAGAATATTTCTGATATGTATCCAATGCTTTATATAAATTATTTTTTTGTTTATATAACTCAGTAAGATTTTGATAACAGTACAAAACCATATAATTATAATCCAGAGAATCAGCTATCTTCTGACATTTTTCATAGGCATTAATAGCATCGTCAATTCTGCCCTGCATTTTCAGAAAATCTGCATGTATAGATAAGTTTTCTAATCTGCCAAACTCACCGGATTCTTTACTGCGGTATTCATCTGAAAGAGATAAATATTTTCTTGCTTCACTAAATTTTCCCTGTGCAGCTTTTAAAACGGCAATTTTATTAAGGCTATAAGGTATCCCTACGTTATCTTTGTTCTTCTGTTTTATTTCCAGAGCCTTTTTGTAAAAAAGTAATGCGCTATCGGCATTTGATTCCATTTCTTTTAATACTCCGTAATTATCAAAAAGTTTTCCCATACTGCTTTCAGGAAAGTTGTGTTCATTTGCAATGTTTAATGCTTCCTGCATGTATGCAACTGCTTTACTAAGATCGCGTCTTTTTAACTGATAACCATACTCACCATAGGCATCACTTAATTCATTATACATTTGTTGAGTGGAAAATATTTTAAAAGATTCAATATGATATTCAGTTGATTT
>JAVEUY010000095.1:0-8494 GCA_034005315.1 Ignavibacteriaceae bacterium
CCCAATCAATTATAGTTTGATTTAATTCGATTGGAGCTTTTTTCCATCGTCTTAAATCCCAGAAACGCTCCCCTTCAAAAGCCATCTCTATGGTTCTTTCATCCTGAATAATTTCTCGCAAACCAGCTTTTGTTGTTGGTTTGCCAGGACTTGTTGAGAAGTTAGCCCAGGCTGTTTCCACATCCGGAATCCCCACTTTTGTCCTGATTTGATTCAGATAGTAAAGCGATTCTGTATTTGGACCGTTTAACTCATTTAACGCTTCTGCATATAATAAATACAGATCACTTAACCTTAACATCACCCATGGCCAATCAGTGGAGTTATATGTAGTCCTATCAGTTGCAGTATTTGTGTAATTTATATATTTTTTTACAAAATACCCACAATACGGATGCCATCCATCTTCTTGTTTTCCGAGCCATTGACCAGACTTCATTTCAAGCCAGTACAGATCTGCATCGTTATACTTTCCATTACCATACCAGATACCACCATCAAAACCTAAAGAAGCATAAAAACGTGGTTCTCTGTTAAAATGTAAATTAACTGTCACATAACCAGGCTTCACTTCGTACTTATCATCTGCAGAAGACATTCTAAGCGTAAGTCTGTTGTTGAAATCCCATGTTGTATCTTCATCTATTGGCAAACCATTTTTTGTGTAATAACGGTATGCAGCATTAAGTGAAGCACCGTAACTTCCATTAGCACCTGTGTAAGTTTGTTGTGCGGCTGATAACCCCCTGGGGGCAGTCCAGGTTTGCAGGTATCTCGTTGTACTGCTGGTGTTGGCCCAGATTATCTCACTATTCCAACGCTCAGTTAACTTTCCTCTGTGGTTCATTTGAGTTTTTGAAACATCAGAGATGTTCTGAGAAAGAATTGAGGGTTGAAACTCATAAATACTATAACCTAATTCGTGTGCCAGTTCAATCGCAACTTTACAGGCATCAGCAGCCAGCTGCCATTTATCTGGACTATAAGTCTGATCAAACAACTGTGTACCATCTGTATTAGTATAATTGCTATATTCAATATTTCCATTAAACAATGGACTTGCAGCGTAAACCAACACTTTTGCTTTAACACCCAACGCAATTGGTCTGGTAATTCTACCCATCTCTGATGTTTCATCAAGCACAAAGTCAGGTAAATATTCAGCAGCTTCATTTATAAGTGTCACAATATAATTAAAAACAACATCAACCGGTTCACGAGGCACTTGTACATCTTCAACCGATGCAGATATAGGCATATTAGTTCTCATTACAGGGATAGGCCCAAAATGTTTTAATAATACAAAGTGATAATACGCTTTTAAAAATTTTACTTCTGCAGTCCATCGTTGTTTCTCTGTAACATCCATGTCCGGAACCTTGTGTATATTCTCCAGAAAAATATTACATTGACTAATAGCCTCCCACATATCTTTCATACCGTTAGAACCATACCATGGACTTAAAATCGGATTATTTGTATTTTGTAAACCAGCTGCAATTTCCCAAGTAGGTCTTCCTGAAGCCTGATAGATCCCGGCAATCCAAAATTCATCAGAGCCAAAGAGCCCCACATTCACTCTCGGATCTGCTTCATTTACCATATAAGAATAGCATGTATACAAATATCGTTCAGCTGTAGATCTCATTCGAAATGCATACTCAATTGTAGCTACATTATCTGGCACAATATCCAGAAAATCACTACATGACAGTGTGAATACAGATATAAAAATTAATACTTTACTTTTAATAGATTTCATAATAACTAAATTTAAAAAGTCAAATTTATGCCTAAATTAAACACTCTTTGTAGAGGATATCCCAGTCCATTTCCTCCCATTTCAACATCCCACAATTGAAAACGACTTAAATTGAAAAGATTTGATCCGCTAAGATACAATCTCAGGCTACTTAGAGATATTTTACTTGCTATATGATCTGGTAAAGTATATCCAATTTCAGCTTGTTTCATCCTCAGGAATGAACCATTTCTCAGCCACCAGGAACTCAACTGCATATTATTTGCTTGGTTTTCTACACTTAATCTTGGATAAAAAGCATAGATATTTTGGTTATCAACAGAATAATGGCTGTCACTTATTGCTTTCAACACAGTTTTACCTCCAACAAATGGTTGAATATTAGTTGGTCCACCTGAACCACCAATCCAAAATGAAGAACGAGCTGAACCCTGAAAAAATGCAGAAAAATCAAGCTGTTTATAACCCATCGAGAAACCAAATCCATAATTTATTTCCGGAACAGTCGGATATCCAATTGGCACTCTGTCAAGAGAAGTTATTTGTCCATCATTGTTTACATCTTTATATTTTATATCGCCTGCCACATTCAACACACCAAAATTTTGAAGAGGAGAATTTGCTACGTCATTATCATCTACAAATAACCGCTCACCAATATATCCCCATGGTTGAGAAATAGGATGACCTATCCTGCTTAACCACCATTCATTTTCATACTTTGGTTCTTCATATATTTCATAGGTGGATTTTGCATACGTAAAGTTCCCACGCATTTGAATCCAGAAATCTTTTGTAAAGAAATGTTCATAATCAATTGAGATATCTGTTCCATATCCAGAAGCTTCACCTACGTTTGCACGAACCAGCGCCGTCAATCCCATAGTAACTGGGATGTCCTGTCGTGTCATCAGAATATTGGTTCTTCTTTCTTTGAAAAAATCTGCCACAATATTGATTTTATCGAATAAACCAATTTCAAGTGCAATATTATGTTTATAAGAAGTTTCCCATGTGATATTTGGGTTTTCGTACTGTGTAACAGTAATCCCGTTTAATGTTTGTTTAGACTCCAATCCAAATGTCGCTTTTTTATTTGCATCACTCATATTGACATTGGAAAGGTAGAAAAACCTGTCTGATGAGGATCCGATAGCATCATTACCTACTAAACCATACGTATATCTTACCCTTAAATTATTTACAAGATATTTATAGCTTCTCCAAAACTCCTCGTTTGCAATACTCCAGGCAATACCGAAAGAGGGAAAAAATCCGAATCTATGAGTCTTATCAAAACGTTCAGAACCATTATACCCAAAATTGAACTCACCATAATAACGACTCATATACGAGTAAGTTGCCCTACCAGATATACCCAAATTTCTAGATGGCAATGACAACTGTAAGTTATTTGCACTTGCATTTGATTCCGAGCGCATGATTCCAACTAACATCCCACTAACAGTATGGTCCTCCTCAAATGTACGATTATAACTCAATGCTGTTTCTCCGTACAAAACTGATGTCTGCTGTCTGGCATCTGCATCTGTGGTAAAGTTTAACCATTCTGTTCCTGATGATTCATTTATTGGCACCAATTCGTAAGTACCATTCTGTCTGTTAAAATTTTTCAACTGATAATAGAATGGTGAATATTGACGCACCATATCAAAACGTGACGTTCTGTTGGTATTTATCATTGCTCTGAATTTTAATCCCTTAGTAATAAAATCAAGTCCTTGTTTAAATTCCATTTGCGCCATCATCAACGACCTATCATACTCACGATAGCCTCTAACCATCTGTGCATAAGGATTATTAAAAGAACGACCTTCAATACCACCAAACATAATATGATTAACATACTTATACTGGTCTCCCTTGGGATAATATGGCAGGAAATCAACCGGGCTAGAACGAACTAAATCTCTGTATACGTCAGCACCACCATCAATTGGTCCATTGTAATTATCAAAATTACCACTTAAACGGACAATTAACTCACTACTTTTACTTAAGTTTATGTTCACATTGGCACGTAATGTATACGTTTGAAGGTTCACATTATTATTGAAATTATTAACCGGATCAACTTTAAGCATGCCATTATCCTGTGAAAAAGATCCAGCAACATAATATCGGGCAACAGGGCCACCACCAGTTACACTTAGGTTATACCTGTGATTAATTGTATAATTTTTAAATAATTCATCACGCCAATCAATGGCTGGGTAAGCTAATGGATAATTACCTTCTGCGGTACGTTCAATTTTTTCAGTGGAATAAAAAGGAGTAGCAAAAGGGTCACGCGCAACCTGTGCTTCATTATAAAGTTTCATATAGTTAACCGGATCAGTAAATTCCACGTTTTGGGTGGGAGCCGACATCGATGATTCAGCACGAAATGCTACAATCGGTTTTCCTTCACGCCCTTGTTTAGTAGTAACATAAATCACACCATTTGCACCCCTCGCACCATATAAAGCTGTAGATGTTGCATCTTTAAATACAGAAAAACTCTCAATATCATCCGGACGTAAACGAGCAAGTTCTGTCACTGTTAATTCCATACCATCAATAAGAATTAAAGGGTCAACTTTTCCAGTACCGAATGATGTTACACCACGAATAAAAAAATCAGCATTATCCTGCCCTGGTTCTCCACTACGCTGGTAAGAAATAACCCCAGCAACCTGTCCTGCAAAAGCTGTAGTAAGATTACTGGTTGGAATTTTCAACTGTTTGGTCGAGACAGTTGTTACAGAGCCAATCAGATCGGCTTTCTTCTGTTGTCCAAATGCCACTACAACCAGTTCATCAAGCTGACTTGAAGTGTCCAATAATTTCACATCAACAACATTGTCGTTTCCTACTTTTATTTCTACTTCTTCATACCCAACGAATGAAAATTTAAGCACCGAATTAGGTGACTTGACATTAATAGAATAGTTTCCATCCATATCAGTCGCGGTACCATTTATGGGAGTTACACCTACTTCAGTTATGGTAACACCAATCATTAATTCACCGTTTTTATCTGTAACCCTACCGGTAATTCTTTTTGATGTTACTTGTGCATAAATTCCTGCAACTATGAACATAATAGCTAATACAGCTATCAGTCTTTGAAGCTTAAAGGACTTTGAGTGATTAATCCATTTCTTATACATAATAATTGATTAATAGATTTAATAATTTACTGGTTAATAAAAATTACAATTTTTGATTAATTTAAGTTGTTTAATTTTCTGATTTCTAGTGTGTGTTCTGATTTAATTTATTAATAATTTTATTGTTTTATTATCTACTCTGGCAATGTAAAGTCCGGGTTGTTCAAATTGATATGAAACAGTTCCATGCGTCATATTCTCACTCAACAACATCTTTCCTTGAAGATTAAAGATTTGAACTGATTGATTTATATCGAAAAAAAAAACTTCCTTTTCAATCAATTCATATTTAACCGGTTCTGCGCTGCTGGTGACATTATTGTAATCATTGTTAGTTACTACAATTAAAAAACCTTGTTTTGCAGGAATTTGAAGTGACTCAAGAGAGAATTCCGATTTTGCCTGTTGAAAATCCGCAACATATGGAATTGTAACAGATGATGAGGTTGGATTATAACCTAATTTATTCCAATCAATATTAATTGCTGCTACCTGATCTTCGGCTGTCCAGTTTGCTACTGCAATAATGCTGACACCATCGCCTTTAAAAACAGAAGCTTTGACATTCTGATTTGCAACTGTTACCGGACAATTAGTGTCCCAATAGCCAAGTAATGTTTTATTATTAAAATCATATTGGTCAAAAAATCTCCATAAAGCCCTTGGTGAAGGTTGTTCACTAACAGGTCTTCCTGCCCGGTTTGTAATGCCATATACCATTCCTCTCCATCTATTTCCTCCATCTTTTAGCATCTGCCCCGGTAATCCAAAAGGTATACCAGAGACTTCAACCAACCAAATATCAGCAGCTTTATCATAATTTCTGGCTTCCCCAAACCACACCAAATCAATGTAAGGCAGAATATCCAAATACATGTGAATTGAACTGGCACTTGCGGTAATGGGTTGCAAATGATTGTAACTGTGCAAATCAATCTTGGCATTGGGCCTATACTGGTCGATCAACTTCCGGGATCTTTTCATAGTAACCCGGTCGATATGTGTATCATCAATATAAAAGCCGTCAATATTGCTTTCTTTCAGCATATAATCCAATCCTTCCACGAAATAATTATTTAACCTTGACTCCGGACGGGTGATAACAGAATAATCCTTTTGATTTTTAAATTGTCCATCTTTAATTGTTGTCAACCAGGCGGGGATATAATTTTTTCTCAAGTTTGTTTTCATCCATTCAGGTGGTCCATCAGGATAAAACGTACTATTGGTATAATCGTTTCCCGGACCCTTCACAACAATTTCGCCATCCAAACTGAAAAACGGGAAAAACTCATGTGCTTCGGTAGACAACTCCCTTGTAGTATAATATACCTTGGTCAAGAGATTTTTCTTTTGGGCATTTCCGACTAATTGCTTCAACAAAGGGAAACTGGCATCATGGGTAGGATAATTGATAAAGGGTTCTGTATTTTGTGCATGGTGAAGATTTAAAACATTGCATCCTTCCAATACTGCTGGATCAATGTGCAGAAATGTATTACCCGCTCCACTATGATAATATCTGTCTCCATATTTAGTTTCTCTGTTTATAAGTTTAAAGGGAGTAATTAATAACTCAAAGTTGTAATACAGCACATCTCCTCCATTCACAATACGATCACCTGAATAAGCCTTAATCTGAACTTGTTGACTCATAATTTGATTTACATTAACCCCTCCTTTATTGAAGTTTCCCCATGAAGTGGGTAAATTTAAAGGGTAATAAGGATAATTTGCTAATACAATGGGTTGACGATAATTATCAGATTTTAGTTTGATATCAATTCCACCATTAACACTACCCAACCATATTCTATCCTGACGTTTTGTTGCCACATTCCATTTCCATGCGAATGAGTTTGGAGCAAAACCTCCTTCTTTTCCCAGTCCCATCATATAAACAGCTTTTTCTCTATTCATGTAGGTCTCCAACCGGATATCCTTTATATAAGAGTAATTATAGGCTACCAGTTCGACAGTATAGTCTACATGTCCATCAAACTCCATTTTAGCATGAACATTTATTTCACAAATATCCGAAGTGTTGGTAACTTTCCATTTAACATAAGCTGGGGTTTGTTCAGTGAAAACCAAATTTCCGGGTTGTAATTTAACAAACGAACCATCCGACTTCTCTATTATGAACTGGATAGGTTGACTTAACAATGGCTCAGAAGATTCTTTTAAAGACTCATTGGTTTGAGAAAAATAACTTTCAATTTGCTCCGGAAAACCATTTGACCCAACTGTCAGTGTGCGACCCAATATGTTTATTTTATTACCCTTGCGCTGTACTGGCAAGAAACCTTTGGCAACATAATTACTATCTTGTCCTGTGGTGCTGTTCAACCAAAACATCCGGGATAAATTTTTACCAGAAGAAAAACCTTTATCTGACAGATTTTCACCAGAAACATTAAAACGTAAATTTATACTCCTGGTAGTATTACCAGATTTTACCTGTACTTCTCCGTTATAAACTCCTGTTGCAATACTGGTTAAATCAACACCTATCCATAAAGGTTGTATAAATGATTTAGTTATGCTGACTTGTTTTGTCATACTGTTTCCTAAATAATCTATACCCTCTAAATTAAAACATGTAAATCGTGACGCAGGTATAACTCCCTGTCTATCAGATTGAAAATCATTGAAATCAATAGTTACATTCGAAACATCCTGTTGAGCAGCCCACACAACTAACTGAAAAACATACGATTCCCCTGGATTTGCTAATATATCGTAGGTTGAAACAGCATAGTCCTGTTGGAGCCAGCTTGTTCTGAGTGAATCGTCCCATTGAGTTATATTTGCCCGTGACTCAGGAAAAACATACCAGTTTTGATTAGGTAAATTAGATTCACTAACAGGCCACACTGATGACACATAAGTGGCACCAACCGAGAAGACACCTATATGTAGTATTAATAAAAAAAACGAGAACTTTTTTAACATAAATATGGGAATAATAAGTGTGTAGTGAACACTCATCAGGAGAAGTTGTATTCTCCTGATGAGTGTTTTAAAATCACATGACTAATCAAACAATGAATAATTAGTAAACTATAACTTTTGCAGCTTTATCATCCAATCGCACCAAATATGTCCCCGTGGTTTTGAACTTATATACTTCTTTGTTAGACACCTTCATATTCTGGTGCAACAGATTTCCTAGTAAATCGTACACCTGAACAGATTTAATAACATCATTCACAATTAACGTTTTATTTTGAACCCGAAAATTAATTGATTTGTTTACTGGAAGTACATCGACTGTTGAAGCTTCTTTCAAAACAATATTATCTATACTCATCTGACCAGGTAACATGGTATAAGTAACCGTTGATTCAGGATCAGTCTTCGTTTGAAGTCCGAAAATTATAGCTGATGTTGAAAAGTCTAATATTTCATTAGCTTCAATTAGTAAAGGTAAATCAAGAAGAATCGTCGTATCTTTCCAGCTCTCATCTCCAGTTACAGGTATTGGAATGTCTACAACAGAAGTAAAATCTAAAGGGGAAGGAGGGTCAGGAGAAGTAACAATACCTGCAACAAATCG
>JAVEUY010000001.1:0-39998 GCA_034005315.1 Ignavibacteriaceae bacterium
TAAGAATCAGGATTATCAGTATTCCGGCTGCTGCACCCATCCAGCCTGTGCGTTTATAGGTTGAAAATAAAGCTATCAGCGAAAGTGCAAATCCAATGAACAGTAATATTTTATTTTTAACCGAAGTCTTTTCATTAACAAAAAAGGCAAATAAAAATATAACTGTAAATGTCAGTATCTCGCTTGCAGTTATAGGATATTGGAATACAGAAGGACCTGATTCCGTTATGCTGTACAAATTTGAAATATAATAATGAAAAGAGTAATACAGATAGATCATTACAGTTACCAGCGTACCGCCAATATATATTTTAAATACTTTTTTGGCTTCTTTAAAATTACTTATCGAAGCAACCGTTGTATAAATCATAGGAATAAGGAAATATCTTTTCATCAAGCCCTGCAATGCTTCTTCCTTATAGGGAGATAATATCAGAGAAATGAGTTCTGAAAGCATATACCAGATTAAGGGCAATTCAAGTCCGGATTTGCTGAAAGGATTTTCTTTTGTTAACCAGTACTTTGCAAGCAGTAAAAGTAAAACGCCATAATATCCAATCTGGTTAACAAAAATCGAATTGCTGATACTTAAAAGAAAAATAATTAAAAATACTACGATCAGTTTGTTTATAATTTTCAGAAGTTGTTCGTTATTTTTAATCATTATTATCCCTGAACTGCATTTCGTAAAGTTTTCTATACAATCCTTTTTCTTCGGCAATCAGTTCTTCATGAGTTCCCCTTTGAATAATTTTTCCTCTGTCAAGAACTAAAATAGTGGATGCATTTCTGATTGTGCTGAGTCTGTGTGCAATAACAAATGTAGTTCTGTTTAGCATAAGCCTTTCAATTGCTTCCTGCACAAGTATTTCGGATTCATTATCAAGTGCAGAAGTTGCTTCATCAAATATCATAATAGAAGGATCTTTTAATAACGCTCTTGCAATCGTAAGCCTTTGTCTCTGTCCGCCAGAAAGTTTAACTCCTCTTTCACCAATAATTGTTTTATATCCCAGCGGCATTACTGAAATAAAATTATGTGCATTAGCAGTTTTAGCGGCTTCAATAATTTTTTCTATCGGATAATTACTTAAACCATAAGCAATATTTTCTGCAACAGTAGTATTAAATAAAAATGTTTCCTGAGTTACAATTCCCATTTTTGCACGAAGTGATTCAACCGTGAGATGCTTAATATTTACACCATCAATAGATAAGCTTCCTTCAGTGGGATCATAAAATCTCGGGATAAGATCTGCTAATGTTGATTTACCGCCGCCGCTTGGACCTACGAGCGCAATAATTTCTCCGCGATTAACTGTAAAACTGACATTATCCAAAACATTAACTTCTCCATCAGGATATTTAAATGAAACACTATCAAACACTATTTTGTCTTTAAACTCAGTAAGATCAACAGCATCACGTGCATTTTTAATATGCGGTTCAGTATCAATGATTTCAAAAATTCTGTCTGCTGCAGCACTTGCCTCCTGTATTCTGTTATTAACAGTTCCAAGTTCTTTAATTGGCGGCATCATCTGAAATATTGCGAAAAGAAATCCGAGAAACTGACTTGCGTTCAGACTTTTATCAACAAGAACAAGTATTCCGCCATAGTAAATGATAACTACTCCGATTATTATGCTTAGTATCTCAGTAATTGGTGAGGATAAATTTCTGATTCTTACAGCTTTCAGAACCATCTTAAAATAATTTTTTGTTTCTTTTTTAAATCTTTCATTTTCAAATTCTTCCATACCAAACGCTTTAACAATTTTTACTCCGGAAATTGTTTCCTGTAAAATGCTTGTAATCTCAGCTATCTTTGTTTGAAGAACAACGGTTAGTTTTCTTAATCTGTTTCCAACCCATGCGATTATCAGGCTGGCAGCAGGAACAATAATAAATGCAAATAAAGAAAGCTGCCAGCTTATACTGATCGTAATAGCAAGGAAAACAATTATTGTCAGCGGCTCTTTTATAAGATTTGAAAACGTTGCAGAGATGCTTGATTGAACAATGTTTACATCATTTGTAAATCTTGAGATCAGATTGCCGACTCTTTCAGATTTAAAATATCCGATTGGCAGTTTATGTAAATGTTTATAAGCATCATCTCTTAGGTCCTTCATTGATCCGAATTCAACATAAGCCATAAAGTAGCTTTGCATATAAGAAAAGAAATTCTTTAATAAAAATGAAACAAGAATAATTGAACATATTTTAATTAATATCGCAATCTTATCACCGGTAAGAATATAAGTATTAAATGTATTAACAATGTTGTCTTTAACTGATATTATCCAATCGGGTAAAAAACTGCCTGAAGAAGTTATCGGAGTTGTTTGAGTGATAGTTTGATTTGATGCTGAGTCCTGAAATAATGTATCTAATAAAGGAATTGTCAGATAAACTGAAATGCCGTTCAGAATTGCAAACAAAATTGTAAACACAAAGGTTAATCCGATATGCTTCCAATAGGGTTTTGTGTAAGATAATATTCTATAGTACGAATTCAATTTTGTAATCTCTCAGATATTCTGAATACTGCAGCCGCCATTAATCTTTATAGTTTTAAAATCAGTCATTTCGTGCAAATTAAAAATCCTGATATGTAAATCTTTTTCTATTCCTGAATCAAATATTAGAAAATCCCCAATGAGTATAAAATGTTTCAGGGGTATGTTGTTAAATATTCTTTTTATCATTTTTTCTTTTAAATCAATAACTGCAATTAAAGGTATTATCTGATCGATTGTATCTTTATTTTCTTTATCATCTGTCAGAAGTAATATTAAATTTCTTTTGTTTTCAGCCCAGGCAGTCTGCATTACTTTTTTATTATAGAAAGAAGTTTTTATTTCTTTCCGAGATAAGTTTTGCAGTATCGTTAGCGAATCATTTTCCTCAGTAATTGTAAACATTTCGTTTGGAGATACAAACTGAGGTTCGGGCATTTTTGTGATTGGATAACCATCTTTTGTAAGATCAAAGATTTCTGTTTTATCAGAGAGAAGTTTACCGAACCTGTTATACAACTGAGTATTCTTGTTCACATAAGATGCAATTACTTTATCGATAGAATTTATTATTAAAGTAAAGCGATCTCCATCAAGCCAATATGCAATTATCTGTATTCCATCTTCAAGCTGAGTTATAAACTCTGCTTTTTTCAGTTCAAAATTAATTCTGTAAAGCCTTCCTCTTTCAATTGCAGGCTGAGATGATTTTAATCTTTGTTTTCGCTTTGTTATAAAAAATGCTGAGGTCTGATCGGGTGAAGTAAGTAAATTTATCACACGTTCTTCTTTCGAATGCCAGAACATTTTAACTTCATCACTTTTTCTGTTATACCTGTAAATGGAAGGTTTGCCGGAATAATTACCAACAAAATAGAATCCCTTAAATTCTGTAAGTGCTGCTTCTCTGATTTGTTTATCTAATGTTTGTTCAACACCTGAGCTTTTACCTTTATCGCTGCAGCTAAGTAATAATAACGCAATAATAAACACAAAAATATTTTTAATATATCTTCGCTTAAACACTATCCTCTCGGGTGATATTGTTTATGAATTTGTTTTATGTAATCTCTGTCAATATGTGTGTATATCTGAGTAGTGGATATATCTGCATGCCCAAGCATTTCCTGAACAGCGCGTAAATCTGCGCCGCCTTCTAATAAATGTGTTGCAAATGAATGTCTGAATGTATGAGGATGAACATCTTTTTTTATATCTGCTTCTTTAACATAACGGTCGATTATTTTCCAGATACCCATTCTGGAAAGTTTTGTGCTTCTTGAATTTAAAAAGAGATAATTTTCGCTTTTCATTTTTTTCATCAGCAATGGTCTGCTTTTGGATAAATATTCTTTTACCCATTTAATAGCGCTTGATCCGATCGGGATAAGTCTTTCTTTTGAACCTTTACCTAAAACTCTTATTACCTCATCATTAAGAAAAAGATCATTTACTTTTAAATTTATTAACTCAGAAACTCTTGTTCCGCATGCATAAAACAATTCCAAAATAGCTTTATCACGTAAACCAAGTTTATCGTTTACATCAGGCAGTGAAAGTATCTTTTCAATTTCCGGAACATCCAGAACTCCAGGAAGTTTTTTAGAGATTTTTGGTGCAGATAATTTATCAGCGGGATTTTTAACAATGTATTTATTCTGTATAAGATAAAGGAAAAAACCTTTTAAAGATGAGAAATATCTTGCAGCAGATGAGCCTACTAATCCAAGTTCATTTAACAGTTTAAAGAAACCGTTCAAATGCTCTGATGTTATATCGCCGGGATCATCTAAGCCCTGATTGTTAAGAAAATTATTAAAAGCCGCAAGATCATTTTTATAAGAGTTAACAGTATTATCAGACAGATTTTTTTCTAATTTAAGATAGGCAAGATATTCTTTAATAAAAGTTTCCATCAATTATCTTTATCACTATCTATTCCTTTTTCAACTTCTTCCTGTTTAGGATATTTAATTCTTTTATGATGCTGACTTAGCAGAATAGACAAAAAAGCCTCTTTCATTTTTGTAATATCTCTGAAAGTTATCGGCGCTTCATCCAATTGTCCTTCTTTTAATCTTGAGTTAAAAATATTGTTAATTATATTTTCAACCTTCTGTGCATCAGGTTCAACAATTGATCTTACCGCAGATTCACAACCATCGGCAAGCATTACAATTGCAGTTTCTTTTGAGTTTGGTTTTGGTCCCGGATATCTATAATCATTTATATCAACTTTATCTTCGCCATAAAGTTTTTTAGCTTTTTCATAAAAGAAATTACTTACAGTAGTACCGTGATGCATCGGAATAAAATCAATAAGCACATCAGGAAGTTTATTTTGTTTAGCCAGTTCAATACCTTCATTAACATGTCTTATTATCATTGCCGCACTTTCTTCGGGCGGAAGATTTTCGTGAACATTCTGATTATTCAATTGGTTTTCCACAAAACCCTGCGGCGATATAGTTTTTCCGATATCATGATAATATGCACCAACTCTTGCCAGCAATGCATTTGCATTAATTTGCTCTGCGGCTGCTTCAGCAATTGTTCCCATTGTCATAGAATGATTAAAAGTTCCAGGTGCTTTTCTTGCCAATTCCCGTAGTAATGGTCTGTCAAAATTGGAATATTCTACCAGCGTTATATCAGTTGTTATGTTAAATAATCTTTCAAAGAATATCAGTAAACCATAAGTTAAAACCGGGCTTACCAAAGCATTTGAAGCTGCAAAAGCTAATTCTACAAGCATCGTATCAAACGGTGCAAATCGTTCTAATCCAAATGCAATAATTGATGCACTATAGCCGATAAGAATAAAAAGGAAAGAGCGGAATATTTGTGTCCTGTTTTTTATATCTCTTACAGTATAAACCGACAAGCCGCCGGCAATAAAATTCATTGCCATAAATGTATAATCGTTGCCGCGTAAAGCGCCGACAATAAGAGAGAGAATTACGGTAAGATAAAAACCAACACGGGAATCAAAAACAATAGTAAAGATCATAGATGCGGCAGGAACAAATATCAGGTACTGTATCGGAGCTTTAACAGTGATATGATTAATTAAATAAGTAACAAATGAAATAAAAACTATAATTATTGATATTAATACAATCTTTGTGTTGTCATAAAATATTTTCTTTCTGAACAGGAACAGATAAATTGTCAGAATTGTAATAAAAAATGATATGTGTAAAAACTTACCGATAAGCTGCAGAAATATTTTTTCCTGTCCAATGGTTTCGCCTTTTGCTTCTTTGTATGATTCAATTTTCAGCTTTGCCTGTGGAGTTATCCTGTCGTGTTTGGCTATAATTCTTTCATTCTCATTTATAATCCCTGCATATTTTGAAACATTATCTCTTGCCTGTTCAGTTTCAATCTTTGTTGCTTCTTCATTATAAATAAGGTTAGGTTTTATAAAATGAAAAGTAAATTCAATTAATGCTTCGGTAATTTCAGGTGAGTATTTCAATTCTCTTATTTTGTTTATTGTTTCATTTTTTGCCTGATCATAAAAATAAAATTTATTTATCGGTTCAATCCTGTCAATATTTCCTACTCTTACAGCTATACTATCTCTGAACTTAACTTTGCTGTCAATACTTAATATTCCTTTTTTGCTTACAGCACTAGCAATCAGATCTGTCTGATTAAACATTTTTTCCAGATTATTAGCTGCTGAATGCGGTGCGCTTTTCTGAGTTTTCCTGAGATTTAGTAATTGTATAAAAGCATTCGTACTAAGAAATGTAGGATTAAGAAAAGACTGCTGATCTTTGTTTAAATTATCATCGATTACACCGATAATATATGCAGCAAATATTCTTAATGAATCACTTATCTTTTCGGCATTGTTATTAAAAACAGGATATATTGATTTCTCTGCAATTGCTACCTCATTTAAATATTCCTGTTTATCTTTAATTATAGGAAAACTAAACGGTGCAATAAGATCTTCATTTGTCCAGATTGCACCTTCGCTTACCTCAAACTCGATTGATTCACCTTTGGGAAACATCATCACAATCAGGATAACTGTAATAAGCCCGATTATAAGTTTTCGTTTTAAACCAGTTTGTTTACCAGCTTCGTTTGTATTGCTCATATACTAAGACATTTTTGCTTTTAATAATTCTTTCAGAAATTCTGCAGCCGCTTCGTGGTTATTTGATTTTTTCAGAACTAAATCAGCTTTTCTCTTAAGTTCAGAAATTGCATTGGCAGGTGCAATTTTTACAGCTTTACTTTCAAACATACTGATATCATTGTACCAGTCGCCCATCACTGCTGTTTTTTCTTCCTGTATTTTTAAATATTTCAATAAACGTTTCATAGCCTTACCCTTAGACGATCCTGATCTTCTTACCTCAAGATAATAAATACTTTCATGAGTTTGTGATCTGAAAAATGAAATAGAAGTGCCGAAGGATAAAGGGAAAATAAATTTATCTCTTATATATTCAACAGCCGGTCTATTATCTCCGGCAAAAACAAGTTCAAGAGTTTTATCAGTAAAATACTCGTAAGATTCTACTTCTTCATAAGGAGCTCCGAATTTATCCATCAATTTAGGAATAACAGAATTCTGCTCGGTATAGTAGATAACTTCATTATGGCAAAGAGCAATTTGTACCATATACTTTTCAGAAAGTTCTATCGCCTTTTTTACGTGCCTTTCTTTTAAATAGGATCTATAAACAAATTTTTTACTGGAAATACTTTTTATTACCGTTCCGTCAAGCGAAATTAACGGTGAATACAGTTTTAACTCTTCAGCAAGCGGAATGAGGGCGGAGTGGAGTCTGCCGGAGGCAAATGAAAATTTTACGTTAAATTTTTTAAGTTCCATTATTATTTTCTTTGTTTGTTCTCCAAGCTCACCTGAATCATTAACTAATGTTCCGTCCACATCAAAAAGAACAAGCTCTATATTTTTTAATTTATTCAGATCAAACATTTTATTCAGCAATTTTTTTCCAGCCAATTCCGGAGATGTTGTAGTAAAGGATTACTATAGATAACGCAGCAATAAAAATATAAATAAAAAATCCGGTATAATCGCTTAATAGTAATTTCCCTGTTCCAAATAAAATCGAATAGACTAAAATAACTCCAATAATCCAGTTAATAAACAGTTTAAAAAATCCTGAATCACTTTCAACTTCAGGAAGTTGAGAAGAAACTTTCTTCCACATCAGTCCGCCCGGGTGAATTTTACGATAAAATGATTTAAGAACTTTATCATCTGTCGGCTTTGTAAGAAATGTAACTGTTAACCATACAATTGTTGTTGCGGGAACTATAATAAATAAACTATAAGGAAATTCAATCCCAATTTTGTTTATAACCGGAAGAATAATAAAAGGAGTTATCATAGCAGAAATTTCTGACCATGCATTTATTCTCCACCAGAACCATCTTAGTATCAGCACTAATCCAACACCTGCGCCGCATTCAATTATAAATGCCCAGGCTCCTGATATTTTATTAATGAAAAGTGTAACAACTAAAGAAACCAGCATCAATATTATTGTAACAATTCTTGAACTTAAAACATAAAACGATTCCTGCCTGTCTCTTACTAAAAATCTTTTATAAAAATCATTAACTATGTAGGAAGTTCCCCAGTTTAATTGTGTAGCAATAGTACTCATGTAAGCGGCAAAAAAAGCAGCAACAAGTAATCCTTTTAAACCAACAGGAAGGAAATCTCTCATAGCATAGATATAACCCATTGCTTTTTCCGATTCTGCTAATTCAGGATACAGCACTAATGATGCTAATCCAACAATAATCCAGGGCCAGGGTCTTATTGTATAATGTGCAATCTGAAAAAATAAAGTAGCAAAAAACGAGTGTTTTTCATTCTTGGCAGACATCATTCTTTGAGCTACATATCCGCCTCCGCCGGGTTCTGCCCCGGGATACCACGAAGCCCACCAGATTATTCCGATATAAGCAAGAAAAGAAAAAGTTGTCATAGCAAGAGTTCCCGCTGCCGTTGAAACATCAGAGATTGTTGGGAAAAAGTTGAAGACATAATCAGGAAGTTTTTCCTGTAATCCAGCCATACCTCCGACCTGTGGAGAATTAACAACAAGAATTGCAAGAACAATACATCCTGTTATTGCAATAAAAAACTGAAATGCATCTGTAACAACAACTCCCCACAAACCGGAAATTGCCGAATAGATAGCAACCAAAATCATTGCTCCAAATACATATAGCAAAACGATTGATTCATCAATTCCAAATAATCCTTCCAGAATTGAAACCATTGCTTTGTTTACCCATCCGATTATAATTACATTCATAAACAGACCAAGATACAAAGCTCTGAATCCTCTTAAAAACCTTGCTGGTTTACCTGAGTATCGTATCTCAGCAAACTCAGCTTCCGTCATTATTCCGGCACGTCTCCAAAGTCTGGCAAAGAAAAAGACTGTAAGCATTCCGCCAAAAGCAAAATTCCACCATAACCAGTTACCCGAAATACCATTTTTAGCAACAAGTTCAGTTACTGCAAGAGGTGTATCAGCAGCAAAAGTTGTAGCGACCATTGATAATCCGGCTAAATACCAGGGTAAATTTCTTCCGGAAAGAAAAAAATCATCGGTGCTTTTGCCTGCTTTTTTATAATAGACTAAAGCAATAATTATAGAAAATATGAAGTAGGCAATAACGATTAAGTAATCCAAGAGTTCCATTTTTACCTTTTGATATGTTTTCTGTTAACTGCCGATTGAAATTGTTTTTTTATTTATATAATATTTTCAAAGCAAATCGGACACTTAATATTAACAATACTAACTCTGTTTTTTTAATGCAGTTAAAAAAAGCTAATTGCTTTTTTTTCCAAAAATCAAGTGAAGAACATTTCCAACAAACAGAGTTATTAATACGCCGATTAAAACAAACCACGTCCAGGCTACAACCTGATAAATTATTATAAAACTCATAGAAATTATTGCGGCAAAAAAAGCAGGGATTGCATGTTTCTGCTGAACATTTTTATTAGATAACCCCAGCAAAAAAGTACCCAGTAATCCTCCATAAGTAAATGATGCGATACTCAATGCAAGCTCAACAACCGTTCCGGGGCTGTTCATAAATATTAAAGCAGATATTATCAGCATTACTGCCCAAAAGATTGTTAACATTTTAGAAAGCAATAAATTCTTTTTTTCATCGGTTGATTTTGTAAAAGGGATATAAAGATCAATCATAACAGAGGATGAGAGAGAAGTAATTGATCCTGCAAGTGTTGATAACGCTGCAGCAAATAATCCTGCAATGATTATTCCTTTAACACCAACGGGTAAAGCTTCAATTATAAACTTGGGAAATATCTCGTCTGATTTTATATCTATATTTCCGTAATAGACATATAATAAAATTCCGATAAACAGGAATAACGCAAATTGAAATATTATTATCACTCCGGTTGTAACAATTGCTTTTTTACTTTCAGCAAGATTTTTTGCAGCAAGCAGTCTTTGAACAATAAGCTGATCTGTTCCGTGTGAAGACATTGATAAAAAAGCTCCGCCGACTATACCGCTTATTAAAGTATAAGGTTTTGAAAAGAATCCCGAAATACCACCTTCAAATCCCCAACTGATTATACTAAGCTTGGAAGCAACATCCGCAGAACTAAAAATTTCATTTATTGGTAATGGAATAAAATCGAAAAGATAAATAATAGATATAATTGCACCGCCGATATAAATTATCATCTGAACTGCATCAACCCAGATAACCCCTTTTAATCCGCCGGTAAAAGTATAAAGCAATGCTACTATTGCCATAATCACAATAGCAATAATCGGCTGAATATCCAGCATAAGATAAAGCGGAATTGCAGTAGCAAATAATCTTACACCATCTGAAGCAATGCGTGTAAACAAAAAAGTTACAGACGCCATTGATCTTACTTTATTACCAAACCTGCTTTGCAAGTAAGAGTAAGCTGTTGAAAGCTCGCCTTTATAATATGCAGGTAAAAAATACACGGCTACTATAATTCTTCCAATAAGATAACCAAAGGTAAGCTGTAAGAAATTTAAGTTTGTCAGATATGCAAGACCGGGAATCGAAATAAATGTTAATGTACTTGTTTCTGCAGCAACAATTGAAAAGCTGATTGCCCACCATGGAACTTCCTGCGAACCAACAAAATAATCTTTAACTGATTTTTGTTTACCGCCGCGAATCTTACCCAAACTTGCGATTGCGACTAAATAAAAAATAATTATTGCATAATCGATATATGACAAATGCTGCATTTAACTCCTGAGATCCTTTAATGCTTCATCAACGGTAGAGCTAACCGGTAAAACACGGTCAAGCTGAGTAATTTTAATCAGGTTATGAACTTTTTCTGACGGTGCAGCAAGCCTCATCTGTCCTTCGTTTGCAGATACAATTCTGTTTGCAACAAGGATGGCGCTTAAACCGGAGCTATCACAGCTTTCAACTTCACTCAAATCAATTATAAATTTATTAACACCTTCAACTTTAAGAATCATTGTAAACTCGCCTTTAAGCAAGCCTGAAATACTTGTATCCAGTCTTTTTTCATTTAACTTGAAAACTGTTACATCTCCAAAATGTTTGGTTTCAAAATTCATAAAAGCACCTTAAAACATTTTTAAACAATTTAAGAAATTACTATACGATACTTCTGATTCAACATCGTTATTCGCTATCTGAAAATTATAGTATTTGTCTGAATTCTTTTTGGAATAGCCTATCCTGATTTTTGCATTAACGATATTTGCGGCATAACTATAAAACAATTCGATTTTTCTGTTAAGGTCAATAACTCCGTCAAATTTCATTTCAGAAAGTTTACCAATAAATTTATGATTCGGCAGATTGAGTTTGTTTAGATCGTTAACTCCAAACTCAATTGATCTGTTTCTGAACTTTGCCGGCATTAAGCTTATCCGGTAATCGCGGGTTAATATTTTAACTGCTTTGTTAAGGTTATCAAGATGTTCCAGTACAACAAAACTTGCTCTAAAATCTTTTTCATCTTCCGGCATTAAAACAAAAAATGAGCCTGAGCGCTTTAGTGCCTGAGAAAAATCCTGCTCGCTTAATTCATTGTGTTTTAATCTATTGGATATAAAAAATCTTGAGATATTATTTTTAATTGATTCAATCATCTTTATTCATTTTCTTTTAACATATCAAGAAAATCTGATTCATTGATAATTTTTATTCCTAAAGATTCAGCCTTAGATAATTTAGATCCGGCTTTTTCACCTGCAACAACAAAATCGGTATTTTTACTTACACCTGAAGTAACTTTACCTCCAAGCGCTGTGATGCGGGATGCCGCTGCATCTCTTGAAAAACCGGATAATGTTCCGGTTAAGACAAATGTTTTATCTGTAATAGAAGATTTTTTAATCTCTCCTTTTTCAGATACAAAATTAAGCCCTGCTCTTTTTAATTCCTCTATCAGCCTGATATTTTTTTTATCAGTAAAAAACTGTTTTACACTTTTACTTATGCTTGGACCAATCTCATAAATCGAGGATATTTCTTCTTCCGAAGCAGTAATCAGATTATCAATTGAATTAAAATGATCTGAAATCTTTTGGGCTGCACCTGTGCCGACATATCTTATTCCGATTGCAAAAAGTACTTTTGAAAACGGCTGACTTTTACTTTTTTCTACAGCACTTAAAAGATTGTCAATACTTTTTTCACCAAGTCTTTCAATCTTAACCAACTCTGACCTTCTGTCTTTTAGCTTATAGATATCAGAAAAATTTTTAAGAAAACCTTTATCAACAAAAAGATCTATTAATGCATCACCTAATCCTTCAATATCCATTGCACCGCGCGATGCAAAATGAATCAATCTTCCTTTTATTTGTGCAGGACATTCCGGGTTCTCACAATAAAGTGCTGCTTCATTTTCAGGTTTAACCAACTTTGTTTTACAAACCGGACATTTTTCTGGCGGAATCGTAGGAGAACTTTTTTTCTGTCTCTCATCAATCACAACAGAAACAATTTTAGGAATAACATCTCCGCCTTTTTCAATTACAACAGTATCCCCGACGCGAATATCTTTTCTTTGTATCTCATCAAAGTTATGCAATGTTGCCCTGCTAATCGTTGAACCTGCAAGCTGAACCGGCTCCAATTCAGCAACGGGAGTTATAGCTCCTGTTCTGCCAACCTGCCATGTAATATCAAGCAGTTTAGTGAACGCCTGCTTTGCTTTAAATTTATATGCTACAGCCCAGCGTGGTGATTTAGCAATATTACCAAGTGTATTTTGCTGGCTTACAGAATTTACTTTTACAACGGCTCCATCAATTTCGTAATCAAGAGTATCTCTTATTTTCTCAAATCTTTCACAAACCTCTAACACTTCCTGAATGTTTTTACATACAACAAATTTATCGTTGACATTAAAGCCAAGCTGTTTCAGCAGTTTCAGATTTTGTTCCTGTGATTCCGGTTCTTTATCTTCATTTATTAATGAGTAGAGAAATACATTAAGCTTTCTTGATGCAACAATCTTAGGATCAAGAAGTTTCAAAGTACCTGCTGTTGAATTACGCGGATTTGCAAAAAGCTTTTCGCCCTTAGTTTCTCTTTCTTTATTAAGAAGTCTGAAGTCATCAATTTTCATAAAAACTTCGCCGCGCACTTCAAAATCTTTAAGATGATATTTGTTCATCAAGCTGGTATCAATCTTCAAAGGAACTGAACGTATAGTTTTTACATTGTTTGTAATTTCCTCACCAACCGTTCCATCACCTCTTGTTGCCGCAGTTTTAAGTTTACCATCAACATAATTAATACTTACTGATGCACCGTCAATCTTAAGCTCAACAACATACTCAACTTTATCATTTTCCGGTAAACTTTCTTTAACCCGTCTGTCAAAACCAAACAGGTCCTGTTCATCATAAGTATTAGCAAGACTAAGCATGGGAACTTTATGTTTTACAGGTTTGAATTCTTTGGTCAGATCTTTTCCTACTCTTTGTGTAGGTGAGTCATCGGTAATCAGAGCGGGATTTTCATTCTCAAGTTTTTCTAATTCTTTTACCAGCCGATCATATTTCTCATCGCTGATAACCGGCTGGGCAAGCACATAATAATTATAATCATGCTTTAAAATTTCATTACGCAGTTCTTCAATTCTTTTTGCAACAGATACTGTCATTATTCCTGATCAATTTTAGGAGGAGAGTTTAAATAAACCAATCCTGTTTTATCTAATTTAAAATATCTTACCGACCTGCTTTTACCCGAAAAGTCCACATCCTTATTATTAAGCTTAAGCATTACTGCACCCGAATTACCAACGGTTGCTTTAAAATTATTCAATGCGCTAACACTCATCTTTGAATTTGGAGCTAATGTAAATTCCTGTGTGTGGTTGTTATCAAGAACAACGAAAATCCAGGAAGTATCTTTTGCAAAGAATGTAAGGTGCAGACTATCAGAAGATGCGGCTGCTGAAGTGCTGTCATCCGGAATCTGTATATCTGATTTTTCTTCAATATATCTTTGATTACTTTCCTCGATTGCCTCATCAATTGGATTTTCTTCTACAATGATTTTATTGTTTTGATTAAAGAATAAAAAATAAATCAATGCTGCGGCTATTATCAAACCAACACCTCCAAGTCCGAATATCATTAGCTGCTTATTTGCTTTACTTTCATCTTCTACAGTTTTTGGCTTTGCTTCATCAACATAGGATTTAACAGGCTGCGGGGGTTTAACTGCAGGTTTATGCTCTTCAACTTTGGGTGGAACAGGCTTTTCAATTTTTTGTTCAGTTGTTATTTCTTCAGAGTTTTCGGATGTTTCTTTTTCATCCTTCGCAACAGGAGGATTCGGATCATACTCTTTGCCTTCTTTTGCAGCTTCGTATTTTTTTAAAATAATATTTTCATCAAGCCCTATAGTCTTTGCATACTGTTTAACAAAAGCTTTAACATAAAGCTCGGGCAAGAAGGCAAAATTACCTTGCTCTATAGCTTCCAGAAATTTCAGATCAATTCTGGTTTTTGTTGAAAGCTGTTGTAGATTTAAGCCGCTTTCTTCTCTTTTCTTTTTCAGTTCATCAGCAAATTTGTTTAACATAATCTTATAATAATTTGTTAATTAATCCTAACAAGTTTTACAGCAAATGCACCATCCATTAAGTGCTTATGAGGAAAAGTCTGGATACAGCCGTTCTCATCAACAAGGCTATCATCAATTTTCCCTTTTGCTGATTCAAATTTAAAGTCCGGATGTGTTTCTAAAAACTTTTTAACAATCTCAAAATTCTCTTCAGGTTCAATTGAGCAGGTACTGTAAACTACCACTCCTCCTACTTTAACAAGAGTAGCTGCTTTAGATAAAAACTTCAATTGATTTTCTGTCATTTTTCTTAAATCAAAAATATCTTTTTTCCATTTGATATCCGGTTTTTTTGATAAAGTGCCTGTGCCGCTGCAAGGAACATCTGCGAGTACTCTGTCAAAAGGTTCGGATTCAAATTCAAGTGCATCTACTTCAATGGTTTCAACAATCTTTAGTCCGAGGCGCTCATTATTTTTTCTAACAAGGTTTAATCTTCCTTCATATCTATCAAGTGCTGTAATCTTACCCTGATTCCTCATAAGCGATCCGAGATAAGCAGTTTTTCCGCCAGGTGCCGAACACATATCAAGCACATTCATTCCGGGATGAACATCGAGCAATCTAACTGCTAAACCAGCGCTTTCATCTTGTATGTTAAAATATCCTTTCTGGTAATATTCCCAGGCAGTTATGTTAGTAAGATTTTGAAGCTGAACAAATTCTTCAAGAAATTTTCCAGATCGATATCTTAAGTTAACCTGTTCCAATAAAGCTTTGAAACCGGCAATATCAGTTTTAATAGCATTAACCCTCAAAGTAAGATATGGTTTTTCATTATTTGCCATTAAAAGTTTTTCCGTTTCTTCTCTGCCAAATCTTTCAAGATATCTTTTTACCATCCACGATGGATGAGAATAATAAGCACTCAGATATCCGATAATATCTTCATTTGGATCCGGATAACGGATAGCACTTTTATTTCGTATAATATTTCTCAGAATAGCATTTGTAAGATCTGCAGGTTTTTGTCCTTGTAGTTTCTTAACAAATTCAACAGCTTCATTAACAGCAGCATGATCAGGAATCCGGTCAAGAAACATTATCTGATAAAGCGCAACACGCAAACCATTTTTAAGATTTGGAATTGCTTTTGAAAACTGTCCTTTGTAAAAACCATTAAGTATCCAATCAAGTCTGCCCTGCCATCTTGTAACACCGTGAACAATCTCATAAAGTAAAGCTTTATCAGCTCCGCTCAACTCTGAATTTTTCAATTCATTATCAAGTAACTTTTCCAGATAAGCATCAGTTCGCTCTACACGATTAAGTATCTTAACCGCAAGTCCTCTTACTCCCTGATAAAGATCAATCACTTTATGTTCTTCTAAATGTGTTGACTCTTTAACTTCATTAATTTGATCATTTGAATTTTCTGATTCAGTTAACTCATTTTGATTTGTATTTGGTGTGCTAAAATCTTCCAACTAATAACCTCTTTTTTCTCTGTCTGAGTGAGTCAATTCAAAAATAAACCTAAATAACTTTTCATCAACAGCATCAAAATCAATCTTTCTTCTGTTTATTACTATCCTTGCTGTTTCAAGTGCTTTATTAACATCATAAACTTTTGATGAACTATCTCCGCCCCAGCTAAATGAAGGTACGTATTTATCAGGAAATCCTGATAAAAAGATATTACATGAAAAACCAATTACGCTTCCGGTATTGAACTTTGTATTTATTGCGCTTTTCGAGTGGTCTCCTATCATCATTCCTAAAAAGCGATGGTTACTATCAACTTCTTTATTGTTTAACTTAATTTTAATTATTGAATAATTATTTTTAAGATCACTATTATTTGTGCCTGCACCAAGATTAACCCAGCTTCCTATGTATGAATGTCCTATAAATCCCGCATGTTGTTTATTTGAGTAATCCATAAAAACAGATCCTTCAACCTCGCCGCCGATTTTACAAACTTTGCCAATAGATGTATTACCGTAAATTGTTGCACCGGCTTTTATTTTAGACGAAGCACCGATAAAACAAGGTCCTTCGATAAAGGAATTCGGATAAATGAAAACATCATCATCAATTATCACGGGCCCGTCTGAAGCATCAATAACTACACCCGGTTTAATAATAACATTTTTTCCGATGAAAATATTTTCTTTGTTTACCAGGTGAACATAATGCTCAACCTGATTTACAAAATTTTCTTTATTTATCATTTTAAAGCGATTAAAATCCAATGATATCTGTGTACCATTATAGAAAATTATATCCCATAAATAATTAGCACATTTAATATCTAATATTTTTACCGGAAGATTATTAAAATCATCTATAGAAAAGAGGTCTTTAATGTGTGAAGATTTATATTTAAGATTTGTTCCGGTCAGATAGGCAGCAACAACAGTATCTTCATTTACAAAAACTTTATCTTCAGAACAGGAATGCGGGAGTAGTTCAGATAAATTCTGAGGAGCAATATTTCTTCCGTTTATAAATAAACATTCTGTGTCTTCAATCCTGTTAACAAGATAATCAAGATTATTACGCTTTACCGTTTCTTCCAAATAAGGACGACAGTGAAGTGAAACCTTAACATTACCATAATTACTTATTATTCTCTGTTTAAGTGATTCAACTCCGCATAAAAGATCATAAACCGGTCGTGAGTAAACAAGCGGTTGAAGATTAGTATAATTTTCATCTTCGAAAATGCAAATCTGCAAAATTTTTAATCCTTCTTAAAATAACATTGAAATTTAACATTTTTTGAATAAAGATTCTTTACTTAAATATAGTTAATAATGTTATTGGATAAGATTCTAAATAATTTATTTTCTCTTTTCTATCACTAATCTTTAATCAGAAAAATAACTTTCACTATTTGATGCTTTCGGATGTAGAAGAAAAGGGCATAATCGTTATGCCCTAAGATTATTAATTCTTTTAGTCTGTTACATTTGTTACAGTAGCAGTTTTTCTCGAGAAGAAGGAGTAGATTGCCGGAATAATAAATAAGGTTAAGAATGTTGAAAGTATCAATCCGCCGATAACAGTTATACCCATTGAAACTCTGCTTTCAGAACCTGCGCCAATAGCAAGTGCAACCGGTAAAATCCCCAATACTGTAGAAAGACTTGTCATCAATATTGGTCTTAAGCGTGCTGAAGCAGCGCTTATAACCGCTTCGTTTTTTGTTAACCCGGCTGCTTTCCTCTGATTTGCAAATTCAACAATTAATATTCCGTTTTTTGTAACAAGACCGATAAGCATAATAATACCTATCTCACTAAAAATATTAAGTGTTTGATTGAAATACCAAAGGGAAAATAATGCCCCCAGCAATGCAAGCGGCACTGTAAACAATATTATAAACGGATCCCGGAAGCTTTCAAACTGTGCGGCAAGTATTAAATAAATCAATCCGAGAGCAAGTAGAAATGCAAAAACAAGACTTGACGAGCTTTCTTTAAACTCTTTCGATATTCCGTCTAATGAGGTTGAAAATTTCTCATCAAGTACTTTATCAGCAACATCATACATTATATCAATTCCTTCGCCCAGAGAAACACCCGGTGCTAATCCTGCAGAAACTGTCGCAGAAACATACCGGTTAAATCTGAATAGCTGTGGTGGTGCGCTTTGTTCATCTACATAAACAACATTATCAAGTTGAATCAATTCTCCGTTACTATTTTTAACATAGGTTGATTTTAAATCTATAGGTGCATCGCGGTTCTCTCTGGAAAATTGTCCAATCACCTGGTATTGTTTTCCATC
This sequence comes from Ignavibacteriaceae bacterium, assembly GCA_034005315.1. Taxonomy (GTDB): domain Bacteria; phylum Bacteroidota; class Ignavibacteria; order Ignavibacteriales; family Ignavibacteriaceae; genus IGN3. Next base: position 18,435 of record JAVEUY010000001.1, read on the forward strand.
CTTAATAAAATATCCGAATCGTTGTCCACTAAATGCAGACTGGATTGTTTGTGCAATATCGATTGTAGAAACTCCGAGCGCTCTGGCTTTTTGTCTGTCAATTGAAATTTTAAGTTCGGGTTTATTAAACTTAAGGTTTGGCTCTACTATTGTAAAAGCATTTGTCTTTTTTGCTTCATCAACAAACCGAGGTAAAAATTCTCTAAGCGATTCAAATTCGGGAGCTTGCAGCACAAACTGAACAGGCAGACCTCCACGTCTTCCTCCTCCGATTGTTTGCTGCTGAGTGATAAATGTTCTGGCTCCGCTTAAACTGCTTACGACAGGGGTTAAGTCATCAGAAATTTGTTGTTGAGTTCTGTTTCTGTTTGCAGCATCTTTTAAAATCAAATTTATAGAGCCGGAATTAACAGAAGCTGAACCATAGCCAGGCGATGTTATCGAAATTATACCTTCTTTTTCAGGAACTTTTTCTTTTAACATTTCTACAGTCTCAGTTATATACCTGTCCATATATTCGAATGTTGCACCTTCTTGTGCTGTTATAGAAAAATTAAGTCTGCCTCTGTCTTCAAGCGGTGCAAGTTCTGTTGGTAATGCTGTGTAAAGAATAAAAATTAATGCTAAAGACACAAATGTAACAGGGAATGCAAGCCATCTGTGTTTTATAAAATATTTAAGCTGCTTTTGATAAGTATTATTAAAAGAGATAAAAAATGGTTCCGTTAAATTATAAAACCAGTTATGACTCTCTCTACGTTTAAGAATTTTTGTACTTAACATTGGGGTTAAAGTAAGGGCTACAAATGCAGAGATAATAACTGAACCGGCTACCACAACACCAAACTCTCTGAATAATCTTCCGGTAATACCCTGCAGAAAAATAACAGGCATGAATACAGCAGAAAGAGCAACAGTAGTAGATATTACAGCAAAAAATATTTCTGCAGATCCTTTTTTCCCCGCTTCAACCGGATCCATTTTATTTTCAATCTTAGTGTAAATGTTTTCAAGAACAACTATTGCATCGTCAACTACCATCCCGATTGCCAGAACAATACCAAGTAATGTTAAAACATTTATAGAAAAGTTGGCAATGTACATTATAAAAAATGTACCGATCAGTGAGATAGGTATTACAAGTATAGGAATTAAAGTTGTTCTCCAATCACGCAAAAATAAAAATATTATCAGCACTACCAGACTAAATGCAAGAATTATTGTCTCTTCTACTTCTTCAATTGAATTGCGTATAAATGTAGTAATATCAAAACCAATTCCTGTTTTAATATCCGGGGGTAAGCTTTTCTTAATTACTTCAAGTCTTTTGTAAAACTCATCTGCAATAGCAATATTATTTGCACCAGCCTGAGAGATCAGCACAACACCAACCATTGGTATTCCATCACGTTTCAGAATTGTGCGCTCATTTTCAGCACCAAGCTGTGAATGCCCCACATCTTTAATCCTTACTATATTTCCGCTAACCTCTTTAATAATAAGATTATCAAACTCAACTTCAGTTTGTAATCTTCCGATTGTTCTTATAGAAAGCTCTGTATTATCTCCTTCTATCCTGCCGGAAGGTAATTCAACATTTTCCCTGTTCAGAGCATTTCTGACATCAACCGGCGAAAGACGAAAGGCAGCAAGTTTAGCAGGATCCAGCCACAGCCTCATTGCGTATTTTCTTTCGCCCCAAATCTGAACTGAACCTACTCCATTTATCGTCTGTAATCTTTCTTTAAAGACATTGTTAGCTATAGCACTCAGCTCAAGTAAATTCCTGGTATCACTTTGAACATTAAGAAATACAATCGGGGTTGCATCAGCATCAGCTTTTGAAACAATTGGCATATCAATATCCGGTGGAAGATTAAAAAGCGCTCTTGATACTCTGTCACGGACATCATTTGCAGCGGCTTCCATATCAATGTCGATATCAAATTCAACTGTAATTGTACTTCTTCCATCCCTGCTTGCAGATGTAAGAGACTTAATACCTGCAATTCCGTTTATTGATTCTTCTAATGGTTCGGTAATCTGGCTTTCAATTACATCAGCATTTGCACCAACATAATTTGTTGAAACTGTAATTATAGGAGGATCAACTGAAGGGAATTCTCTTACACCCAGATAGGTATAACCTAAGATTCCAAATACGATGATGATTATAGACATAACCATCGCCAGAACAGGGCGTTGTATGCTTATTGAAGAAAGACTCATTAATAATTTTCTGCTTAGTTAAATTCTGAAATAGTAACTTTTGACATTGGTCTTATCTGAAGTATTCCCGAAGTAATAACTGTATCTCCGGCATTTAACCCTGAAACAACCTGAATAGTGGTTTCTTCTCTTACGCCTATCTCAACATTCTGCCCAGCAACAACGCCATTTTTGTAAAGATACACTTTTTGACTCTTTAGTTCGGGAACGATAGCAACAGAAGGAATTAAAATTGCATCACTGATTTTTTTAAGGTTAAGCTCAACGTTCGCAAATGCACCGGGAATTAACTCAGAATAATTTGTATTACATATTGCTCTTATTTTTAATGTTCTTGTTCCCGGATCAATTTTAGGTTCTATCGCATAAATTTTTGCTTTAAAAACTGTTGCACTTCCACTTATTTTAAAATCTAATTCATCTCCTGTTTTAACCGATGTTGAATATTTTTCAGGGATAGAGAAATCAACTTTAATAATATTCAGATTCTGTAAAGTAGCAATAACAGTTGATGTAGTCAGATAGCTTCCTTCACTAACTGATCTTAATCCTATAGTGCCGCTAAAAGGCGCACGAATTTCTGTTTTATCAATTTGTGCTTTAATTAAATCATAATCAGCTTTGTTAACATTAAGCTCGCTTACAGTATTATCATATTCTTCCTGGCTTATCAGATTTCCGTCGCGCAATTGCCTTTGCCTGAATTCCTTTTCTTCGGCAAGCTTAACTTTTGATTCTGCTCTCCTTAATTGAGCCTGCAGATCAGAATCGTTTATTTTTACGAGGAGATCATCTTTATTAACATAACTGCCTTCTTTAAAAAGAATTTTTATAATCTTCCCCGCAACTTCACTCATTAATTCTACTTCTTCATTTGCTAAAATTGTTCCTGTCGTTAATACAATATTATTCAATGTCTGCGGAACCACAATATAAGCTTTAACTGATACAATCATATCGGGTTTGTTGTCGGCATTATTTGTATTTTCTTTTTTGGATGATGAAAGAAGTTTTGGCAGCAGGATTATTAAAAGCAATATTAGGATAATCGCTGAGATAATAATTTTTTTTATGTTGTTTTTCATAACTAATTTTGATGACAAAGTAATCAAATAAAAATCTAATCAAAATATAAAGATAAAAAAGGCGAGTTTTAACACTCGCCTTTTAAATTTAAAAAGTCCCTTCTCTTTTGGAGAAGGGATTTAGGGATGAGGCTTTTTTATTTTGTCAATATCATTTTACGGGCTTGTGTAAAACCAGGCGCTGTTAATTGATAGATATAAACTCCACTTGTTAACTTAGAAGCATCAAAATTAACCGAATAAATTCCGGCTTCTTTATTTTCATTCATAAGTGTTGCAATTTCATTTCCTAAAACATCATAAATTTTTAATTGTACCAACCCTGATTCTTTAATTGAATACTTAATCTGTGTTGTTGGATTAAATGGATTAGGATAATTAGGCTCTAGTGAATACTCAAAAGATAATGAATGTGAATTGTATTCTGATATTTTCTTGTCACTGCTTTTCTCACCAAAACATGAGACTATATTTGATTCGTCTATACTATAGGGGGAATCACTGATCGCAACTACTTTATAAAACAAATTATCAATTCCATCATTGATAAGATTAAATTGCATTTGCAAATCTGTGTATTCAAGGGCGGTAGTTGTTGTTAAAAGCTCCCAGGGATTGTTTATGCTAAATTTCCTGTAAACCTTGTAATAAGCACTTGATCCTAATATTGGGTGTTCGCCCCATACTAATCTTGGATGATCTGAATCATAAGATAAAAACAATCCTTTATCCCAACTGTATATATTGAATGTTACATTCTGACCTATTATAATTTTTCCTTCGCCGGTAATAAAACCCTGATGTCGTAAATTAATTACAGAATTATTTGCAATAGTTAAAGTTTTTAAATCAGAAATATCAATTTCACCTGTAACTAAATTAGTGCCTTCCCAATTTAAATCTTCTGTTAAAGTCTGTTTTCCCCAGGCTATTGTTTGCAATGGATCACCGATTACATCATTTTGCCAAGCGATATATTGAATTCCTTGATAAATAGCATCTACTACTGAATAGCCCATTGCATAAGCGGGGTAGGAATCACCTTCTCTAAATACACCTGCCGTAAGAGGTTCATTAACATTCCCACCTCCGCCTGAACCACCCATTGCAATAAAATCTGATAAATGCCCGAAATGAGAATGCCATTTCCCATAGCTAAGAGCATTACCACTTTCCCAAGAATTAAATAAAGCACCATTTGCGTAATTAAACTGAAGTTGAGACCAGATATAAGAAGAATCCCAAAAAGCATAATATCCATGAGAACTATATCCTATTATATCATCATTATCGGATGTTACATTACTGTATAAATTATCATACCTGTAATTAAACCCTAAATAATCTAATCTGTTCGCCGCTAAAGGTATAGTTGAATATCTCATTACGTTTGGGTTGTTGTCCGTGGGTTTATCATCAAGTATCCATTTTTTCTCACCGCTTTTATCTGCTGAGGTGATTCTGTCAATTAAATCTATTACATCATCATAGGTATCACCATCTAAACGCGAAACTAAATAATTTAAATACCAGCCGCCTGCATTTACAAAGTGCTGAGATTTAAATCTATAATCCATGGCTGGTGGATAATCTACGCTCAGATATGGGTTAGTATAATGTCCTAAAGTATGGTTATAATAAGTAAAATATAAAGTTAAGATACTTCTTTCATCCGGTTGATTCATAAGACTTAATAATGCACAGACTGAGGCACCAATACGATAATAATCAGCTGAAGGGCTGAGACGGTATGGAAGCCCTTTTATCAGGACTATATACCTGATAGATTCAGTTAGATTATTTTCATCCATATAATTTTTTATAGGTGTTTCAATATAATCTTTATAGTAAAGCCACTGAGCTTTTCCAGTTATTCCTGGAGGTGGAACCCAACTAATAATAACTTCTCCATCCTGTGCAGGATAATTATAAAAACTATTACTATCACGATACCAATTAATAAGATAAGCACTACCCTCTGCACCATAGTTTGCAGAAAGTGGCAGATTGGTTAAAGGACACATATTTATCGATGGAATATTTCTTGCTTGTTGATAATAAGTTGCAACGGTTTCTGAATTTTCAATATTTGCATTATAGACCACAAGGATTTCAGAAGGCAGTGGAAGATTTGCATAAGTTTTATCTTGCGCAAGTATATATTCTGGATTTGGATCTTCACCGCTTTCAAGTTGAGCAAAAATTGTTGAGCTTAAAATCAGAAGTAATGATGTAAAAAAAATATTTTTCATTGCACACCTCATTTTATTTAATTATTGTTAGTTTTTTAACAGCGGTGTGTCCGCTGGTTGTTAACAGCCTGTAAAAGTATATACCTGAGTTTAATTCTCCTCCTTTCAATTTTATAGTATAATGCCCCGGCTGTTTCTTTTCATTTACTAATTCTTTAATCTTGCTTCCTGTTATATCGTATAATGAAATATTTACTAACGTTTCTTCCGGTATTCTGTAATCAATATTTGTTTCTGGATTAAATGGGTTTGGGTAGTTTTGGAAAAGGAAATATTCAAAAGGAATTCTTACTTTAACTTCTGCTATATTTGAATATTCAAAACTTCCATCGAAATCAATCTGCTTCAATCTATATTGGTAATTACCTGAAGTTAGAGTTTTATCAATAAAAGAATAAACCTGTATTTCAGTAGTAGTTCCTTTTCCTCCAACAAAACCGATTACTTCCCAATTTTCATTTGTATTATTACCACTTGCCTCTAACTTCTCACTTCTTTCAATTTCGAATCCTTGATTATTTATCTCCGTTGCAGTTATCCAGCTAAGTAAAACATTGTTGCCGTTTATCTCAGCCGAAAAAGATACAAGTTCAACAGGCGTGGTTCGTCCTGCAGCTCTATATACTCCGTCTAAATGATTTCCTGACCAAATATAACCACTTGGGTCAATCGCAAGCCAATACGCCCCTTGGCCAGGTAATCCATAATTTAACCAGGAAATACCATTATTTGTTGAAAGGAATACATAACCCACTGCAGCATAAATATCATCATTTGTATCTAATACAAAATCAATTGGACAAGAAAGACCTGAAAACGTATTTGTGTTAAGCCAATAAGAACCATTATTTGTTGTTTTATAAACTCCACACGATCCTAATTCTGGATCATAAGCACTTGACATAACAGAACCATCCCTTAAATAAGCCATTGTAGTTACTCCAAGAAATGTATGTCTGTCCCAATTCAATCCTAAATCTGTTGAGCGATATATACCGAACCAGGAAGCAAAGTCATTTCCAAAAAACATATAACCTTCTGAATTAATACCTATATTTCTTGCGCCCGGATCAGTAAAATTTGTACTTTGCCAGGTAGCACCATTATCAGTTGATCTATATACGCCATAATAATTACTTGCATATATAATTCCGCCAAGTTCATTTGGTATTATAGTTATATCATAAAAATCATTTACTGGTTTGCTGTTTAATGTATCTGCTATTTTTTCCCAGTACTCACCACCATTGGTTGATTTGTATAAACCACAGCCCGTATTTGATAATCCGGTTGCAGCCAAATAAATATTTCCCACATAATCAATAAAAATTTTGTTAATTAATCCAATTTGTAATCCATTATTTTTAAATTCCCAGGACACTCCATTATCAGTTGATTTAAAAATACCCGTCCAGGAAGCTACAAAAACATTACCGCTGTCATCTACTGCAATATCGTATATTTCTTTACCAGCCAAACCCATAAATTCCCACTGCGGGGTTTGGGGAAATGTATTTGCAGAAAATAATATTGTAACTAATAAAATATACCTTCTCATATTTAACATCCTTATTATTTTAAAAACATTATTTTTTTAACAGCGGTGTATCCACTGGTTGTTAACAGCCTGTAAAAGTATATACCTGAGTTTAATTCTCCTCCTTTCAATTTTATAGTATAATGCCCCGGCTGTTTCTTTTCATTTACTAATTCTTTAATCTTGCTTCCTGTTATATCGTATAATGAAATATTTACTAACGTTTCTTCCGGTATTCTGTAATCAATATTTGTTTCTGGATTAAATGGGTTTGGGTAGTTTTGGAAAAGGAAATATTCAAAAGGAATTCTTACTTTAACTTCTGCTATATTTGAGTATTCAAAGCTTCCATCATAATCTATTTGCTTAAGTCGGTAATTATAAGTACCAATTGTAACATCCTCATCAATAAAAGTATAATGACTTATTTCTGTAGTTGTCCCATTCCCACCGACAAAACCAATCTTCTCCCAATCTTCATTCGTATTCTTACCTCTTGCCTCTAACTTCTCGCTTCTTTCAATTTCGAATCCTTGATTATTTATCTCCGTTGCTGTTATCCAGCTAAGTAAAACATTGTTATTATTTACCTCTGCAGTAAACGATGCAAGTTCCACCGGTACTGTTCTTCCTGCTGCTCTATATACACCATCTTGATGCGCACCTGCCCAAACATATCCGCTTGTGTCAATTGCAAGACAAGTAACAGGATGGTAGCCCGATAAACCATAATTTTTCCATGAATTTCCATCATTAAAGGAAACGTATATCCCATCAATGTTTAGACCTCCTATAAAAACATAAATATCATCATTAGTATCTAATAAAAAATCACTAGGGTAATCAAGACCAGAAATTGTATTTGTATTAAACCAATTGTCCCCATTATTTGTAGTTTTATAAATTCCAAATGAAGCCAAACCTGGGTCATAACAACCTGCCAGAATAGAACCATCTCTTAGATAGACCATTGAACTTACTCCAAGAAATGTATGTCTTACCCAGTTCATACCTAAATCTGTAGAGCGATAAATACCAAACCAAGAGGCACATAGGTTACCAAAAAACATATAGCCGTTTTTATTTATCCCTATATGTCTTGCACAAGGGTCCAAGTAATTTGTGCTTTGCCAGCTCACACCATTGTCTGTTGACCTGTAAACACCGTGCTCGTTACTTACATATATAATTCCGCCAAGTTCATTTGGTATTATAGTTACATCTTCAAAATTATTGTTGGGATTTCTATTTAGTGTATCTGCAAATCCTAACCAATTTTCTCCACCATCAGTGGATTTATATAAACCATAAGCTGGAAAATTAGCAGAACCACATAAATAAATATTCCCTTCATAATCAATAAAAAGCTTGTAAATATCTCCTATTTGTAATCCATTATTTTTAAATTCCCAGGATACTCCATTATCAGTTGATTTAAAAATACCCGTCCAGGAAGCTACAAAAACATTACCGCTGTCATCTACTGCAATATCGTATATTTCTTTACCAGCCAAACCCATAAATTCCCACTGCGGGGTTTGGGCAGCGATATTAAAAGCAAAAAGTGTGATTAATAATAGTATCAGCTTAAAATAAGATGAGATTTGCGATAATGAATACAACTCAGTTAACGAAGATATTTGATTTTCAATTTGCATAAGATCTTTCTCCTATGTTTTATTCTAACAAATATTACGCCTAATATGCACACTAAAATTAGGCTAAATATAAAACCTTAGCAAATAGTGTCGGGTTAAATGTATTATTCTCAAATCCGAAATAGAAAATAAAAAAGGGCTGTTTAAAGAGCTAAAGAAGGGTTAAATTTGAGAAACAAAAATTCACCTGATGGGTGAAAAGAAAATATCAAACAAAAAGATAAAACCAATGAGAGCCATAAAACCATTTAAGATTACCCGGAGTAAAGAAAAATTATCAAACAGAATTGGTTTACCACTGTTAGAGCAAATCATAGAACATCTAAAAATACGCAAAGCCATAGACGAGAAATTTCCTAAGGCGGGCAGCAATAGAGCTATATCAGCAAGCGATTATATAACAACACTAATGTATATGTTTATAGATGGAGCAGTACACTTAGAAGATGTAAATCATCTACAAAGCGATGAAGCATTTCAAGAGATGCTAAAAGAAATGCAATTGCCCACAAGTGATGCCATAGGCGACTGGCTAAGAAGACACGGTAGTAAGGAAACAGAAAAACAGTTGTGGGAAGTAATGCAATCAGTGTTGACTGTGGTAGAAAAACCAGGCAGCATATTAGATATAGATGCAACAATAATTCAATCAGAAAAAGGAGACGCTCAGAGAACATATAAAGGGAACTATGGCTATCAACCACTGCTTGGAATAATAGCAGAAAACGGTATGGTTGTCGGAAGTGATTTCAGGCAAGGCAATGCATCACCGCAGAGCGGACTGGTAGAGTTGATAGAACAATGCAGAAGAAATTATTCACAGGAAATAAAAATAGTAAGAAGTGATTCGGCAGGCTGGCAAAAACAAATAGTAAACTATTGTAATGATAATAATCTTGGCTTCACAATATCAGCAGACCAAACTACATCAGTATTAGAGGCAATATTATCACTATCAGAAGACCAATGGTCAGATGCAGTTGCTTTGGATGGAATAAAAGAAGGATATCAAACAGCACAAACAGAATACAGCTTTGGTTCAAAAAAACGCAAAGTACGATTAGTAGTAAAACGAGAATTACTAAAAAAACAGATTAACTTATTTAGCAGCTACCGATACTGGATAGTAGCCACAAACCTGAAAGAAAAAGACTATGATAATTATCAGGTAATAAAACTTCATCAAGGCAGGGGTAGTATGGAAAAGAAGATAGGTGAATTAAAACATCAGATAAACCTAAATCATCTGCCAATGGGACAGTTTAATTCAAACTGTCTTTACTTTACAGTAGGATTGTTAGCATACAACCTGTTACAATTACTAAAGCTGGTTGGTTTGCCGGAAGAATATCATAACAAAACAGTAAAAACATTACGCTACCAATTACTAAAACTTGCAGGCAAATTAGTATTACACGCAAGATATATGATATTACAAATAGCAGCCCCCATAAAAAACATTCAACTATTTTCAGAAGCTTATTACAAACTTCGTTTTGCTCCGCTGCCTGTGCCCAGACGGGTTTAAGATTATAACCCTGAACTGATTGACAGAATAAAACATTCATAATAAAAAATGGGGTGAAGTCTGTCCGTACCTTAAACAAAAACTAAAAACTATTTGTTATCTCTGCTCAAATACCATAGGTACAACTACTAAATCAATTATAAAGAGTATTTGAGTCATAAATTTCTTTTGTATCCAATAAAATTCCGGTCTTTGGTGCTCTATATCGGATTTGAGATATTATGCTAAGTAAGATTAACAGGTAAAGAAAAGAAAGTAGAATTTTTTATGATGGAAGTAATCTAGATATGTACAAATAAAAAACCCCGATACTTCGGGGTTTATCACACCTGAAAAACTGTTATTTCTTTTTGCTGTATTTTTTATTGAACTTCTCAACTCTTCCGGCTGTATCAACTAATTTCTGCTTTCCGGTAAAAAACGGATGTGAACCGCTTGAAATATCCAATTTAACCAATGGATATGTTTTTCCATCAGTCCATTCAATCGTATCATTTGTTTTAATAGTTGATCTGGTTAAAATTGCAAAATCACAAGATGCATCTTGAAATACAACTGGTTTATATTCCGGGTGAATTCCTGGTTTCATATCATTCCTAAATATTTGGTTTTCAAAAATTGTGGCTGTAAATATATGAGTTTAAGCTAAATTATCCAATAAATGCTTCAAGGCGTTTTATCCGCTTTTTGCTGGTTTTCGGTATCTTTTTTAATTGTAGTCTTCATTTTTAGCTGTTGAACTTCTTGCTTTTCCTGCGTGGATAAACTGCGCTGCATAAAATTTAAGCTGTTTTTGTTTATTTCCTGCGGACTTACACTAACTGGTGCGGGAGCAAAATTGCCTTCAGTTCTTTGAACTTCATCAGATTGGTTGGTGTCAACAGTTGTTTCTTCAATATATGATTCTCCGGAAATTATTCCTCTGTTTGAACCAAGCATATTCTCAGTATCCCTTTTTTCAATTTCAGCCGGTTTATCTTTAAAATTCTCTTTAACTGATTCCTGCCTGGAGGATTTTTGTTCAGGTTTAGATCTTTTATTCAGTTCCTCAATCTCATTTTGAAGAATTACATCATCCATAGTTTCAGTTATTAAAATATCCTCTCTCAGCCGCGGTGCAATATTAAGTGGATCTTCCATAACTTCTGAATTACCATCTACAACAAAGAAAATAATAATTGCTGAAGCCAGAGCAACCGCTGCAGGTACAAGTTTGGGCGGTGTTAAAAGATTTTCCCAAAAACTTTTTCCCTTAGTCTTATCAGATGAATTTATTTTTCTTAATAACTCAGTCTCAAAGTTTTTTGGTGCTTCAACTTTGGGAAGATTTTTTAAATCCTCTAAAATCTTTCTGTTTATGTTTTCATCGTTCATTTAATTCTAATCCTTATAAATATCCTTAAGATACTTTTGCAATTCGGCTCTGCCGCGATTAATCCGTGATTTAACTGTTCCTATTTCAATTTTCATAATCTCTGCAATTTCCTCATAAGATAATTCCTGTATATCTCTTAAAATCACCGCTTCGCGATAAGTATCTCTGACTTTCAATAATGCTTTCTGAATAATTTCACTTTTCATTTTCATATCAGTTTGTATGTCCGGTCTGTATGCTTCGTCAGGTATATCAAATGTCTTTTTTTCTTCGCCGTAATCGTGAATAGAAAAGAAATTTCTTCTGCGCTTTCGCTGATATTCTGTTCGGGCAAGATTACCTGCGATTGTATAAATCCAGGTTGAAAATTTTGCCAAAGAACTGTAATTATCTTTATACCTGTAAACCTTTATAAACGTATCCTGAACTACATCAACACAGCTATCATAATCTCCAAGAAATCTGTAAACAAAATTAATTAACGGATTTTTAAATCTGCTTACAAGAATCTCAAAAGCTTTTTCATTTCCGCTGCTTTGAAATTCAAGTATAAGCTCTTCATCTGTTAAGTCGTTAAAATTTCTTTCCACCAGATAGCTTTTACTTGGTTAGTTTAAATTTTGTTTCAATTTCTGTTTAAAAATTACAAAAAAGACCAGAATTATTATATGTTTAACAGTTTTCTTAATCCGGAATTATTTCAGAGATTAAAATTGTTATTAATGTATAATCATCAATTGATGTGGTTTTTAAAGAAATATCTGCTTTAAGTAATGCAGAAAAGATTTCTGCAAGTTGTTTGTTTGAATATAATTTACGTGCATTATGATACCCGAGTAAATAATAAGGGTGTGTCCCTAAAATTCTGGCCATCTGATATTCATTTGTTTTTGCTGCAGTAAGTTCTGTTAATCTTGCTAATCCGGTAAAATACTTATTAAGCATTGCAATTATCATTATTGGTTCGGTACCATTCTTTAAAAGATTGTGTGCAACTTTTAGTGCATTGCTTTTATTCTTTTTTGCTAATGCATTCTGCAAATCAAAAATTGTATATTGTTTTAATGATGTTGATAAACCCCTTATGCTTTCAATCGTTATTTCTCTGCCTTCCCCGATATAAAGAATTATTTTTTCAAGTTGTGCTTCAAGCGAATTTCTTTTTTCCCCGGAAATATCTACAAGCATCTGAGCGTTTTCATAGGAAATTGTTTTGCCACTTTTTTCTGCAGTTGAAATTACCCACTCAATTAAAGAATTACCTTTAAGCTCTTTAGCTTCAAAAAGATATCCTTGATTAGCAAGTGTCTTATACGGTTCAGATTCCGGATTACTAATTGACCCTTCGTGTAAAAAAACAATTACTGAAAAGTCTGCGGGTGATTTTAAATAATTTACAAGCTCTTTTTTATCTCTTACTTTTTCAGCCTGTTTAAGAGTAATAAGTTTTTTTTCAGACCCGAATGGAAATGTTGATGCCAGTCCGGTTATATTGGCAAAGGTTTGGTTTTCTCCGTAACAGGTTTCTTTATCAAAATCAGAAACAATAAAAGGTTCTAAAAATTTTTCAATAACTTTATGTGTTATTTCAATGCTGTATGTATCTTCTCCAAATAAGTAATAAACAGGTAAAATCTTTTTTTGTTTTAACTGTTTTTCAATTTCCTGAATTGCCGGGGCTTTACTTTTTGCCATTGAATATAAAGAAGACGACATCAGTTTAAAGATGCCGTCTTTTTTTAATTACTTAATTATCTTTTTTCTATTGTAACGCTTTCCATTACAACATCTTTTAGTGGTCTATCCTGCGGATCTTTTTCAACTTTGCCGATAGCTTTTACTACATCCATTCCATCTATAACTTTTCCAAAAATAGTGTGATGATTATTCAGCCATGGTGTCGGAACAAGTGTAATGAAAAACTGACTGCCGTTTGTATTTGGTCCTGCATTAGCCATTGATAAAATACCTTCGCCATCGTGTTTTAATGAATCGACAAATTCATCATTAAATTTTTTGCCCCAAATGCTTTCTCCGCCTCTTCCGGTTCCTGTCGGATCACCGCCCTGAATCATAAAACCGTCAATAACTCTATGAAAAATTACACCGTTGTAATAACCTTTGTTTGCCAGCCCGACAAAGTTTTCAACTGTTTTGGGAGCTGCTTTTTCAAATAATTCCAATTCAATAGTGCCCATATTTGTTTTGATTACTGCTACTGTTAAACTATCTGACATTTTTTTAGTATCCTTTTTTTGTGATATTATATTTGATGTGAAAATAAGCGATAATACAATCGTCGTTAAAAAAAGTTTTTTCATTTAACCTCCTTTATGGTTTTATAATATTTAAATAAAGAAAAAGTAAAATCAATATACCAAGAACTATCCTGTAAAAAATAAAAACAAAAGTTGTATTCTTTTTTAAAAACTTTAGTAAAAAATCTATTGCAAGATAGCCGCTTATACCTGAAATCAAAGTAGCAACGGTAAGATTAATAGCAATATCAGAATTAATAAATGCTAAAGATTCTTTTAATTGAAGCAAACCGCTTGCTAGTACTGCAGGTACGCTTAACAGGAATGAAAATCTTGCAGCAACATCGCGTTTTAAACCCAGAAACAAACCGCCGGTTATCGTTGTACCTGACCGTGAGGAACCTGGTATCAATGCTACAGCCTGAGCGATACCAATCATAACAGAATCAAAAAATGTAATATCCTGCATATCTTTATTAAATTTTGCAGTTCTTTCTGCTATTGCAAGTATAATTGCCAATACTATCAAACTCCCGCCAATTACATATAAGTTTTTTGTTAATGCGCCTTCAATAGCATCCTTAAACAACAAGCCAATTATAACAATCGGTATTGTTCCTGCTATTATCATCCAGCCAAGTTTTGAATTAAGAGATTGTTCGGAATATTTCATTCTTTTCTGAATGTTATTCTGAATAAACTCAAAAAATATATTCCATAAATCTTTTCTGAAATAAACCAGTATAGAAATCATCGTTCCGAGTTGTATAACTGCAATAAAAGATGTCCATTGTTCCGGGTGCTCTTCAGAAATTAAACCCATAAATTTTCCGGCAAGAGTTAAATGACCGGTACTGCTGATTGGAAGAAACTCTGTAAGCCCCTGAATTAAACCCAGAATAATTGCGTCAATAATATTCAAACAGCCTCCTTAAAACTGATAAGAAATTCCAAGTCTTACGCCAAACGACAATGAACTGAAATTTACATTTCCGACTTTATTGCCGGTTGAATTACTATCCGGTTTACCAAGTGCATCGTATCGTATATCGGCTCCAATGTGGGCATAAACATCCTGAGCAATGGCAGTATTGCCTGCAGCTCTTAAAATAAATCCAAATCCGAATGACGAATAATTATAATTATTCGGATCAGCAGGAAGTTTTTCTGTAATTGATGAAAGCCTGATACCAGTACCGCCGCCAAATTTAAAGTTGTATCCTTTGCCTGATATTACATAGTTATATAATAACGAGGGCATTATTAAAGAATAGCTCAAATCGTAATTGCCGCTAAGTGAATTTCCGTTATACGAGTTTAACAAATAACCGATTTCTAATTCTAACTGCGAATTATCAGAAATCATTCTGCCATAAGACCCTGAAAAATTTACAGCCGAACTAAAATCACTAAGCTGACCGGTATAATTTTTTTCAAGATAATCTTTTAAATCAAGCACACTAATAAAATCAATTCCCATAGAAGCTCTTACTTCATTTTCTTTTTGAGCCATAGTAACAAACGGAATTGAAATTAATATTAAAACGTAAATTATATTTTTCATACTTCCCTTATTTCAGTTTCAACTACTTTAAATAAATTATCGCGCTGTTTGTTAATTATAAAAAACATTATAAGCGCAGTGCCGATAAACAAAATATATCCAATTATATGTGTTAAAAAAGCATAAGCTGCACTGATAGTTTCACCAAAACCAAAAATCATAACTAATGACGATTTTGCCAGTGTGTGGTACGAGCCTGTGCTTCCCGGTGTTGGAAGCATAACTCCGATAGAACTGATGCTCATAATAATCCAACCCATAGCAAAAGTAACTGGTTTAATAACCTGCATATCAAGCATTAATAATCCTGCATAAGAACCATAAGCGTATAAAATTATAAGAACAAAAGTCCAGAAGATTGTCCAGAAATAATTTTTTGCACCTTTCAGGCTTGCAAAACCTTCAGCCAGCATTGTAAAAATATAAGCAATTTTTTCTGCCGATTTTTGTGATAATTTACCAACAAACTTTATTACTAACCGAGAAAATTTTTCTCTGGAGCGAAGTATCAACACAAGTATAACTATTAAAATCAGTATTCCCGCAGCCATAATATACAGCGATGTAATAAGCCATGGAAATTTTTCTGACAGACTGACACTTGTCAAAAATAAAGCAATAACAACTGATAAGCCAAGTGAAACAGCATCAATTATTCTTTCCAGAATTACAGTTCCAAACATTGAAGAGCGCGATAAGCCCTCTAATCTTCCAATTAAAACTGCGCGGGTAACTTCGCCTAATTTTGGCGTAACACAATTAACTCCGTATCCAACCATCAAAGAACCAAAAAGGTTTTTCATCGATGTGTTGGGTTTTACAGAATTTAAAATATATTTCCATCTTAGTGCCCGGACATAGTGCCCAAGCATAGTAACTAATATAAAAACAGAAGTCCATAAAATATTTGCGCGGGAAACAATTTCAAGAACTTCACTAAAATCAACATCATTAAATGCAATATATAGAAAGATAAAGGCAAGGATTACAGATATCCCATAATTTATCAAAGTACCGATTTTGCTAAATCTGTTCTTTTTATCTAAGGTCAACTATAGTAGTTCCTTCCGGAGCAGTAAATGTAAACAAAGATTCTGATAAATTATTATTGAGTTTATAATTTGTAAAGCTAACTTCCATATTACCTGCTGCCTGATTTATGATAACTGCTTTATCAATCAGGTTATCCTTATTAATTACAAGTTTAACTTCACCGGAGCTGTTTTTTTTGGTTTTAGGTTTTAAGATTAAAACGGTTTTACTTCCTTCTGATGATAAAGATAAATCACATTCTTTGGGATATTCATAAACAAGATAATTTATTGATAAAAGCCCTGCGCCTTTTTCTTCATAATCACTGATGATCACTTTTTTATCTTGTTTGTTATAATTCCAGGATGTTTTTCCATCGGATACAATAATTTGATTTCCAAACTCCAAACGCAAATTATTTTTCTCATTAAAATAAAGTTTTCCTGATAAATTAGGTTTACTATTATTTTTTTGAGTTACGTCTGCTTTTAAATCAGTAATTGAATCAAATTTAGTTTGTAATGATTTTAAAACTGATTCTGCTGTCTGACTAAAAGAAACTGTCGAATAAAAAAGAATAATTAAACTTAAAATCATTTTCATTTTCAACTCTGAATTTTGAAAAAATAGTTTAATGTTTTGACTACAAATTGCGCAGAATTGTTTCAAGCTGTTCTTCATTTTCAACAAGAACTGTTCTGGCTTTGCTTCCGTCATTTGGGCCCACAATTCCTGCTTCTTCAAGCTGATCAACAATTCTGGCAGCTCGTGAATAACCTAACTTTAATCTTCTTTGCAATAAAGAAACAGAGCCCTGCTGATGCCGTACAATTACTTTTGCAGCTTCTTCAAACATAGGATCTAAATCTGCTGAAACACCTGTTGATGATTCTTTTTTCTTATCATACAGAGAAGGCAGAAAGTACGGCTTGGAATATGCCTGCTGTGAATAAACGAAATTTGTAATCTTTTCAACTTCTTCAGTAGAGATAAAAGCATTTTGTACACGAATTGGTTTGGGTGAACCTGTCGGAAGAAACAGCATATCACCTCTGCCAAGAAGCTGTTCAGCACCGTTCATATCAAGTATAGTTCTTGAATCAATTTTTGTTGCAACCTGATATGCAATTCTGGAACTGAAATTTGCTTTGATAACACCGGTAATAACATTGACTGAAGGGCGCTGGGTTGCAAGCACAAGATGTATTCCAACTGCGCGGGATAGTTGTGCTAACCTTGTAATAGGCTCTTCTACATCCCTGCCGGCAGTTATCATTAAATCAGCAAGCTCATCAACAACAACAATAATATACGGAATAGGGTGATGTTTAATTGTATCGGTATCGTGCGGTCTAGTTTTAGGGTCCTTTATTTTTTTGTTGTAATCAACAATGTTACGTACACCTGCTTTTGCAAGTTTATCGTACCGCCTTTCCATTTCATACTCAACGCTCTTTAACATTAGTACAGCATTCTGAGGTGCTGTAATAATCTCTTCATCCAGGTCGGGCGAAACTGCCAGATAATGTTTGCGTAATTTATTATAAAAAGATAGTTCTATCTTTTTGGGATCAACCATAGCAAACTTAACTTCAGAAGGATGCTTTGTGTAAAGCAGACTGCTGATGATCATATTAATACCAACACTTTTACCGGAACCCGTTGATCCTGCAATCAGTAAGTGAGGCATCTTTGCAAGATCTGCAACATACACATCTCCGCTGATTGTCTTGCCAAGTGCAAGCGGAAGTTCTGCTTCGGATTCACTTATTCTGCCGATAACTGAACGAGCATTTACCAACGAGGCTTTTGCATTTGGTATTTCAACACCAATAGCGCTTTTACCCGGAATCGGAGCGATGATTCTTATTCCACGTGCAGCAAGTGCAAGTGCAATATCATTTTCCAATCCAACAATTTTGCTGATCTTAACACCCGGAGCAGGAACAATTTCATAAAGAGTAACAACCGGACCAGGTGTAACGGAGATATCTTTTATTTCTATATCAAAAAGTTTTAGTTTGTCTTTAAGTAATTCAGCATTTCGTGTAAGCTCTTCCTCCGCAACTTTATAATCTTCTTCAGGCGCTACATCAAGCAGATCAATACCGGGTAATTTATAATCAATTTCTTCTTCCCATTGGTTCGGAAGCTTCATTTCATTTTCGGTTTCTGTCTTCTCTTTCTTTTCCGGAAGTTCACCGGTTTTTACAATATCAACCTTTTTAATTTCATCATTGACTACTTCATTTTCAGGTTCCGGAACAGGTACATCATCTTTTCTGATTATTCTGATATTTGTCTGTTCCTCAGTTTCGGTTTCCATTAAATCTGCGGCAGATAATTCTTCTTCATCATGTTTTCTCTTCTTCTTTTTATCGCTGCTTAATTTTTTAATCTTATCAAGATTTTCTTTCTCTCTTGTATCAGTTTTTTCGTTTGACTTTTGAACATCATCTTCGTTAAATGAAAAAATATCTTTGAAGAATAAAAGAATATTTTTTATATCAATATCAACTGCAAAAATCAGCAAAGTAATAAAGCCAAAACCAAGTAAAAGAATACTTCCGATTCCGCCGATCAATCCGCTTAAAAATTTACCAATGTGATCACCGATGAAACCTGAAAGTTCATAAGTTGATCCAAATAAACCATAGTTAACCTTTAGCACTCCAAAAAAAGCAGCAAAAATTAAAGCGCTTATTAACAGGAAGTTTGAGAAGTGTAATTTGAATTTGAAATCAACAGTTACAAATAATGAAATTCCCCATAAAAAAAGAACTATCGGAATAGCAATAGAGAAATATCCAAAGGTAGCTTTAACAAAAAATCTGGCAAAGTGAGCACCTGTTACTCCAAGCCAGTTTTGTATATCAATTTTTTCATCAAATGATTTTATAAAATCTGAAGGTAAACTGGTAAGGTTAGCTTCATCTATTCTATCGAAAGTGATTATATTCAAAAAAAGTAAGACTGAAATGATAACAAGCAGCAATCCCAGTATCTGCTGCTTATTTTTTGATGTAAAAGTAAAGTAGCTTTTATCAGAGTTGCCTTTGGATTTTTTTTCTTTTACACTTTTTTTCTTTTTCAGAGCCATTAAATTTTTATCTGACTAATCAACTTTTAATTTTTTTAAAACACCATTTGTATAAAATGGAATAATGTCTAATATACCGGTTTGACCGCAATAATCAAGATCAGTATCAAATCCGTTTTCTAAAAGGATTTTTCCATGGTCGGATTCTCTCATCATTTTAACAATATTGTCTTTATATTTTTCATATAAAGCCATAACTGCTGTGCCTGAATCATTTAAAGAGATATCTTTTTTTATTTCTTTAATTTTCGAAATTAACATTCCCGCACAAACCGAGTCCTCAATAGAAAAATAATTATTTCTGCCCGAACAAATAATTTCAATATCATTATTAAATGCTGTAAGATGATTTACAACAGCATCTATATTGATAAATGAGCAGGTAAAAAGATTTTCAGAATATCTTGTTTTAACAATTGCTTTGCTGCCATTTGTTGTAAAAAAAACAATCGACTTGCCTTCAACAACTTCTTTTGTATATTCAAACGGCGAGTTGCCGAGAGCAAAGCCTTCTATCTTTTTTGTATTTCTTTCACCGCCAAGTAAAGTTTGCCCGCCAAATATTCCGCCCGAAACTTTAACTGCAAATTCAACAGATGCAACCGGGATAATTTCTTTAGCGCCATTATTAATTGCAGTTGCAATTGTTGATGTAGCACGAAGCACATCAATCACGACAGTAGTTTTACCTGTAAAGTAAAGCTCATCAACTATAACAGATGAAAGAAAAACATTTAACTTCATATTTATTCTATCTTTTTACAAACGGAAGTTTAACAACTTTAGCCGGAATTTCTTTACCGCGAATTAAAAAGTTTATATCAGTTTCAATTTCTGAAAATTTTGTTTCAACATAACCCAGCGCAATTGGTTTATCAAGTACAGGGCTTACTGTTCCGCTGGTTACAGTGCCGATTTTATTATTATTTACAGAAATATCATAGCCATGTCTTGGAAAAGTTTTTTCATCTGAAGTTATTGCAACAAGTTTTCTTTTTAATCCGTTCTCTTTAACCTTAACCAAAGCATCTTTTCCGATAAAGTTCTGTTTAGAAAGTTTTGTTATCCAGCCCAAACCAGCTTCTAACGGATTTGTAGTTTGATCAATATCATTACCGTACAAACAGAAACCCATTTCTAATCTTAATGTATCCCTTGCAGCCAATCCAACCGGCTGAATATCAAATTCTTTTCCTGCTTCAAAAATTTTATTCCAAATATCCTCAGCAACTTTTTCATCTCCTTTAAAATAAAGCTCATAACCAACCTCACCGGTATAACCAGTTCGGGATAATATCATATCAACACCGGCAAGATTTATATTTGTGAAATGATAATACTCCATATTAATTGGTGTATCGGTTAATTTTTGTAAAGTCTTTAGAGAATCAGGACCCTGTACAGCAAGTAAAGAATAATCATCGCTTTCATTTCTCAGCTCAACACCAAACTGATTTTGCTTTTGCATCCAGTAAAAATCCTTTTCTATGTTTGATGCATTTATAACAAGCAAAAACTCATCATCAGCAATTTTATAAACAAGCAGGTCATCAACTATTCCGCCGTCTTCATAACACATTGCTGAATATTGTATTCTGCCTGTTTGTAATTTTGAAGCATCATTTATTGTTATGTGTTGAACAAAATCTAATGCTCTTTCCCCTTTTACAAAAACTTCACCCATATGTGATACATCAAAAACACCAACTGAATTTCTTACAGATTTGTGTTCTGCAATAATTGATGAGTACTGGATAGGCATTTCAAATCCTGCAAACTCAACTATTTTAGCTCCAAGTTTTTTATGAATATTATAAAAATGTGTTCGTTTCATTTTATCATTCCAAAAAGTTAATAAAATTATTTGTTTTGAGAGTTCTTCCAATCACTTAAAAACTTTTCAAGTCCAATATCTGTTAAAGGATGATTGAATAATCTATTTATAA
>JAVEUY010000096.1:0-8428 GCA_034005315.1 Ignavibacteriaceae bacterium
TACAAATAACCCAGACTCCATCCGGAATATTATCTAAAAGTCAACCTGACTACTATTGAGTTTTTAAAAGGATAAAAAATTAAAGTGTGTGATATATTAATAAAATTAAGCATTATGGACTGCTCTTATAAATAAAATCCCATAACTAATAACGAACACAACCTTCGTTACGAAGTAATTATTAGATTTTAGATCACCCTATTTTACAGAATATCAAAGGGAAAAATATTCTATCTAAATAGTAATCAGGTGATGAATAATTTGATATTAACCAGGTAACTATATGTTGTATTATTAAGTAATCTAAGCTCTTTCTAAAAAGAATCTAAACTTTCTATAATAATTAATCAGAATAATATTACATTAGATTAATAATTAACTCAAATCTCTGTTGTATATAGCAAATTTAAAGATGAAAAACAAAGAAATGTTTCTTAATAAATTAAAAACGAAGCTTTATACAAAATGGATTTAAAAATCTTCCTGATTATATGTATATTGAAACATAATTTTAATTTATTATGAAAATCCGTATAAAATATTTTAAAATCTCTCAACGAAGCTATTTTGTCTCTAGTTTCGAAAATCTATTCTAATTTTTTCTACCTTTTTTATTATAATTCTCAACATTTTTTAACCCTATAAAATGGAGTCTTATATGAATTCATTAATATCTGATAAAGTTGCCTCAAATATTTATAAACCGGATATCGAAGCAAAAGACGTAGTTTCGATTCTGAGTAAACAAATTTTAGCAGATGGTTTTGAAATAATTTTAGATCTTGAAAAAAGTAATGGTGTAATGCTGGTTGATGAAGTTACCGGAGAAGAATATTTTGATTTTTTTACTTTCTTTGCTTCGTCACCCCTTGGTCTTAATCATCCTTATCTTAATTCTGATTTTGTAAAATGTACACTTGGTAAAGTAGCTGTAAATAAACCTTCAAATTCTGATATCTACACTACGTATATGGCTGACTTTGTTGATACATTTGCAGAAGTTGCCAAGCCGGATTATATGAAATATTTATTTTTCATTTCTGGCGGAGCGCTTGCAGTTGAGAATGGTCTAAAGGTTGCCTTTGACTGGAAAGTCAGAAAGAATTTTCTTAAAGGTTATAAAGAAGAAAAAGGTCACCAGGTAATTCATTTCAAAGAAGCTTTTCATGGTCGCAGTGGTTATACTATGTCATTAACAAACACCGATCCAACCAAAGTAAAATTATTTCCAAAGTTTAACTGGCCCAGGATTGATAATCCTAAAATAAAGTTTCCTTTAGAAAATAATCTTGAAGAAATTATTAAGAGTGAAGAAACTGCTATTCAACAGATTAAGCAAGCAATAAAAGATAATCCCGATGATATTGCTTTAATTATTATCGAACCGATTCAGGGTGAAGGCGGTGATAATTTCTTCAGACCTGAATTCTTTAAACAGCTTAGACAAATTGCTGATGAAAATGAAATTCTTTTAATGTTTGATGAAGTTCAGACTGGTTTTGGTTTAACAGGAAAATTCTGGGCATCAGAATATTATGTTAAGCCTGATATTATTGCATTTGGTAAAAAAGCACAGGTTTGCGGAATAATGGTTTCAGATCGCATTGATGATATTGATGATCATGTTTTTAAAGTATCAAGCAGAATTAACTCAACCTGGGGAGCAAATCTTACAGATATGGTCAGAGCTAAATTTATTCTTGATGTAATTAAGAAGGATAATCTTGTTGAAAATGCAAGAGTTGTCGGTGAACATCTGAAAAATGAATTAACAAATATTCAAAATGATAATCCTAAACTTATTTCAAATGTAAGAAGTTTAGGTTTGATGAGTTCATTTGACTTCCCTTCTGCGGAAATAAGAGATAAGTTCAGAAATCAATGTTATAAAGAAAAATTAATTATTCTCGGCTGTGGTGAAAAATCGGTCAGATTCAGACCACCTCTTACAATTACCAAAGATGAGATAAATAAAGGCTTGGATATTATTAAAAAAGTCCTCAAATTTATATCGTCTAATTAATAATTAAATAAACTACTTGCACGGCACGGCTCCTAAGTTGGAGCCGTTGCTGTTTTAAACTAATTTAGTGTATGAAATTATACATTGTAAGTACTCCAATCGGCAACTTAAAAGATATTACTTTAAGAGCATTAGAAATTCTTAAAGAAGTGGATTTTATTTTATGTGAGGATACAAGAGTATCTGTAAATCTTCTTAATCACTATGAGATAAAGAAAGAACTTATCTCATTAAATGCAATTAATGAAACAAAAAAAATCCAATCAATAATTTCCAGGCTTAAATCAAATCAAACCGCTGCTTTGATTTCTGATGCAGGCACACCTTTAATTTCAGATCCCGGAGTAAGATTAGCTTCTGCTTGTATAGAAAATGAAATTGAGATAATTCCTGTTCCAGGTGCTTCAGCACTTTTAGCTGCTTTAAGTATGAGCGGTTTACCTACTGATTCCTTTGTCTTTGAAGGTTTCCTTCCTCTAAAAAAAGGTCGTCAGACTAAATTAAAACAATTAACTTTAGAAGAGCGGACAATCGTTTTATATGAATCAATGTATAGAATTGAAAAATTGTTAAATGAACTAAACGAATTCCTGCCTGAAAGGCTTTTGGTTGTTTGCAGAGAAATCACAAAGAAGTTTGAAGAGACCTGGCGTGGATATCCAAAAGATATCTTATTAAATTTTTCGGATAAGGTTGTTAAAGGAGAATTTGTAGTTGTAATAGCACCTAAAAACTGGAAAGACAAAAGCCTCAATTAGAATTTAAATATGTATAATCTCTGATAACTGTATTTAGAAATCTTATTCCATTTGCATCAGGTTCAACACCCATCTTCATAGCGATCCGTTCTTTAGTTTTATCTATCAGATTTTGATAGATAAATTCACCAGCTTCAACTTTATGATTAAGAACATCTTTAATTATTTGAATATCACTATCTGATAAAACACTTACCTGAGGATAAACTATTTCATAAGTTTCTTTTGTTTCAGGGACTAAAATATCTTCTAATTTAACCTGTTCCTTAATTTTTATAACTGTTGTATTAGCAGCAAGATCACCAAGCCGCTGTCCTTTTCCATTTATTAAAATTGTTACCAACGCAACTGAACCATAAGTCATATAAATCTCAATCGGTTTTAGAATCCATCGTAAAAAATAACTGCCAATTCCCGGTTGAGAGCCGTCAATTTTTACAACCTTTGTCTTCATAATTTTTTTGCCAAGTGATTGTCCGTTCAGAAAAACTTCGCAGAGAAAATCATATAGAAAAACCGGCAGATATAAAATTATTATTATTGCAACCGAAGGGAAAAAAGAACTGTTCTGAAAATTATCTAATAGATAAATCCACAAAAAAATAGATAGAAAGATATATCCGCCGAGTATTAAAGCATCGAGTAGCTGAGCTAAAACGCGATCGCCTAAACTGGCAATTCTAAAATTAATATCTACATTCTGAGTAGTTTCAATTCCGATGTTTTCCATTAAAGCATTGCCCTTGCTTTTAATTCAAGATATTTATTAATTGTATCAATCGACAATCTTTGCGGTGTAGTTAAAATTGATTGTATCCCAAACGAAGCTAATTCTTTTTGTATAGATCTTTTTTCATAAGCAAATTTTTCAGCAATTGTTTTATGATAAATTTCATCAAGAGATTTTGCTTTACTGTAAAGAAGTTCATCTAATCCGACATTAAAAAAGAATATCACAAGTAATAAATGCGAACGGGAAAGATTTTTAAAATATGGTATTTGCCGTTTCAATGAGTTTGCTGTTTCAAAGTTGGTAAAGAAAAGTAATAAACTTCTTTGTTTTATTTTAGATCTTACAACTCCTGCAAGCTTTTCGTAATCAGATTCAAGATAATCAGTTTCCTGTTTATATAACATATCAAGTATTTTTTTCATCTGAACTGAATTTCTTTCAGCCGGTAAAACAGAGTTAACTTTATTATTAAATGTTATTACTCCTGCTTTATCGTGTTTTAACAAAGCAATATTAGAAATAACAAGTGAAGTATTTATAGCATAATCAAGCAATGACATTTGATCAAACGGCATTTTCATTGTTCTGCCCATATCAATAACAGAATAAATCTGCTGAGCTCTTTCATCAATATAATGATTAACCATCAATTGTGTTTTTCTTGCAGTTGCTTTCCAGTTTATTGTGCGGTAGTCATCACCTCTTACATATTCTTTAATTTGTTCAAACTCCATCGAGTGACCGATTTTTCTGACTTTCTTTACGCCAACTTCCATAAGCCTGTCGGATATAGCCATGATCTGGTATTTTCTCATCTGAATATAAGAAGGATAAACTTTTACACTTTTGCTTTGATCAAATTTTAATCTCCTGCTTACAATATTTAAGATAGTTGATACAAATATATTTAAAGCACCGAATTGATATTCACCTCTTTTAACCGGATGAATTATATAATTAAAAATCTTTGTATTCCCCTGCTTTACTTTTGAAGATATTTCAAAATCCCTTATTTGAAAAATGACAGGAAGTTCATCAATAATCCGGAGACTTACATCAAAAGTATAGTTATTAGTCAGAATAATTTT
Source organism: Ignavibacteriaceae bacterium (assembly GCA_034005315.1). Classification (GTDB taxonomy): domain Bacteria; phylum Bacteroidota; class Ignavibacteria; order Ignavibacteriales; family Ignavibacteriaceae; genus IGN3. The sequence continues at coordinate 4,603 of JAVEUY010000096.1, forward strand.
AATTTCATTATCATCGCCGTTTGAAAGCCTGTCAGACAATACTCTCTCAGCATAAATATTTTTTTTATTAGTAAAAAGAATAAATATTTCTACAAATAGCAGTGTTAGTAAAGCTATCAAAAATATCTGTGCAGCAAAAAATAACGGATCATAAAAATATCCCAGGAAAAACAGCAGCACTATAATTGCTGTAATCAATAAGAATCGGGATGTGAGATAAAATTCTTTTAAGAATTTCATTATCTCGGAACCTCAACACGGTTTAATATCAATTGTAAAACTTCATCGGAAGTTTTTCCTTCCATCTCTTTTTCTGCTGTCAGTATAATTCTATGTCTTAATGCAGGATAAACAATTTCTTTAACATCATCAGGGATTACAAAATCCCTGCCTCTTATAGCAGCTAATGATTTTGCGCCCATCATAATTGCAATTGATGCTCTTGGTGATGCACCAAGATATAAATCACCTGATTTTCTTGTCTGATTAACAATATTAGCAATATACGAAGCTATTTTTTCTTCGATGTGAATTGATCTTATGATTGATCTGAAATTAATCAAATCAGATTTGGTAAATACTTCATTTATTTGATTCAAATCGTTTAAAGATTTTCTGTTATTGAATTCAAGTAATATTTTAATTTCTTCAGACAGCTCAGGATAATTCATTTCTATCTTAAATAAAAATCTGTCCAGTTGTGCTTCAGGAAGTTTATATGTTCCTTCGTGTTCTATAGGATTTTGAGTAGCAAAAACAATAAAAGGCTCATTCATTTTATAAGTTTTACCATCAATCGTAATTTGTTTTTCTTCCATTACTTCAAATAAAGCAGCCTGTGTTTTAGCAGGTGATCTGTTTATCTCATCAATTAAAATAATGTTTGAAAATACAGGACCTTTTTTAAATTCAAACTCAGATAATTTCATATTAAAGATTGATGTTCCGAGAATATCAGACGGCATCAAATCAGGTGTAAATTGAATTCGTGAAAAATCTGCCGAGATTGTTTTAGCTAATATTTTTGCAATCAGTGTTTTAGCAATGCCCGGAACACCTTCAATTAAAACATGTCCATCTGCAAAAACAGCAGCAAGCAGCAGCTCAATTGTTTTATCCTGCCCGACAATTATTTTTTTGATTTCTGTTTTAACCTTTTCAATTGAGGTTTGTAATGCAGTTAAGTCTGTTCTGCCTGATAAATTATTTTCCATAGTCACCTGTTTTTAAATAGAAATTTTCCAAAAGATTATTTAATTCAATTAAAGTTTCTTTACTAATTGAAGTTGAATTATTAACAGCAGTAATACTCATTTTTATTTTATTCAGTTCTCTCTCGTTATAGTTACTTTTTTCTGCAAGTTGTTTAATCACATCATTATTTAATTCCTGCGCACGAATACCATATTTGTTTCTGATATGATCCATAAAGTAAGTGATTTTCTTCTTAGCAATATTTTTATGATTCGACTGTTTTAAGTAAACATTTCCAACCGTTTGAATAAAGTCGAGAGTAGTATTTGTTAGTGGTTTTATTACAGGTATTATCCTTTGTTCACGCTTGCCTTTAAATATCACAAATAATACAATACCAAAAAGGAATGTAAAGTATCCCCATTTTAAGGATGGCTGAGATAGAATATATCTGATCGGAGTGCTCTGATATTTATTTACTTCCTTATAATATTCATCCCAGATAACATCTCTGACTTTAAGATAAGATAAACATTTAAATATATAATCTCTTTCATTCCTTAAAAGATTATAATTCGTAAAAATATTTGGAATTGTATGTAAGAATAAACTTCCATTTCCAATTTTCATCTTTATGAAGTTAGAGTAATCATTTCCATTTACTCCCAAAACAACAGATTTGTTAGTATCAATTTCAGTAAAGTAATGATCATAATTTCCTTTATAAAAACTATAATCAGTTTCTCTTTTTATTGCCGGATTGACAAAATTAATTTCTGTTGAATCAGAAACACTGAAGTAAGAATAATAAGCCTGTATGTTCAAAGAATCTGAAAACATTTTACCAAAAGATGTTGCTGCAATAAATATATCGTTGCCTTTGTTTAATAATTCAAATAATACTTTTGCATCCAGTTCATCAGGATTAAAGTAATTACAAATAATCAGAATATTCTTGTCTTCAATTTCCCTCTGCTTAGAGATATTATAAAACGGAAGGTTAGTTGATTCAATGTTTTTACCAGGGAATACAAAGGGCGTGATACAAATATTACTTTAAATCGTCACAATTGAGGACTGAAAAACAGAGATTTTATATAAAACTGCTGTTTTGTATCTAAGTGTGATACAGCATTGCCTGTAATACATTTTGACATTATGACAAGTCTCCTATTTTGCTATGGAATATATTATTGCTGTTCCCAAGCCAACTATACTTAAATAATAGAAGTAACTCATTATATGAGAATTATCTCGCATATAATTTTCTACAGCAATTTGATGTTTTTGTTCTTGGCAAAGCTGCTTTAGTGCTATGTATAGTTTTAATTCATCTCCACTTAAACTATCTTTTTTCTCTAATTGAATTAAGTATTTATTATAACAAGGTGAGTTTTTATCCTGAGATATACTCATATAATCAGGCATACAGGAGCTTAAAAATATAGCTGCATAGCTTAATAATATTAGTAATACCAAAGCTTTCATATTTTCTCCTTTAATTTTTTTTCTAAGTTTTTTAGTGCCCAAACTGCTTTGCCTATTGCTTCAATTTCGGTATCCTTTACGGCTATAGGTAGGTAATTAGCATTATCTGCATAAAATATAACTGTGCCATTCATCCTGCGGTATCTTTTTACAAATTGTTCACCACTCTTTAAGCGCACGGCTGCAATATCACCATCTTTTACAGCTTTATATAAATCAATCAGGACAAGGTCTTTATCGTTTATTGTTTCTGCCATCGAATCGCCATCTACCTCAAGAACTATGCACTTATTGTGCTTATAGGGCATTACAACAACTTTTTCCGGGTCAATCTCATCGTAATATTCTTTCATTGAGCCGGCTGAGATTTTTGAAACTATTGGAAAAACCCGCATTTTAAGGGAAGTTAAGTATGGAACTAAATTTTTTATTGCTCCTTCACGATCCGTTGATTTTACATCATCATTAAATATTTCCGATGATGTAGTCATTTCTGAGCCGGTAATTATCCAATCAATAGATGTGTTGCCTACTTTTGCAACTTTATCTAAAATGCCAGGAACTGGTAAGTGTATTCCTCTTTCCCAAGTGCTTACAACTCCTTTAGAATTAGCGCCGACTAATTTTGCAAAATCAGACTGATTAAGACCTAATCTGGTCCTTATCTCTTCAATACGTTTACCTGCTTTTGTGTGTTTTTTCATTCTTAAAAATTATGTAATAAAAAACATTACACCGCCCTTGACAAAAGTAATGTAAAACATTACCTTTGCAAGTGTTAGTAAAATCTTTTATCAAATTAATTAGAAAAGGTATAAACACAAAATGAAAATTAAAAAAGATATTAGTCCACTAGAGCTTCGGATTGAATTGTTGCGCAGGAATATAAAACAGCGCCAATTGAGAGATATGCTGGGTGTTACCGACGGTGCAATTAGTAGAGCTATTGATAATGATAAGGCTCTAAAATCTTTACGCATCAAAATAATAAAGAAAATAAAAACTCAAAATTTTAAGGCTGCATAATGGTAAAGCTGCTTAATAAGATGTTGTTATTATTAGGCTATAAAATTGTTGCTATCGAGCATAATGATTACGACAATACCAACCTGACAGACAATATACCTTATGATATTAGAAAAGA
>JAVEUY010000097.1:0-8413 GCA_034005315.1 Ignavibacteriaceae bacterium
ATTCAGATGGTGATGGAGTTCCTGATTATAAAGACCTTTGTCCGAACACTCCAATCGGTACAGAAGTAAATAAATGGGGTTGTCCGATTGATGAAAAAGTTTTTGAGCCAATAAAAAAAACTGAAATCATTTTAAATGGTGAGGTTAATTTTGAAATCGGAAAGGCAAACTTACTTAGCCCTGCATATCCTGAATTGCAGAAAGTTATAAAAGTTATGAATGATTATCCGGAAACAAGATGGAAAATTGAAGGTCATACCGATAATTCCGGCAGATATGAAAAAAATTTAGAGCTATCAAGACAAAGAGCTCAATCTGTTTATAACTATTTTGTCAGTAATGGAATTGATAAATCCAGATTGATTGTTGCCGGATATTCATCAGATTATCCAATTGCAGATAATAGTACAGAAACAGGCAGAGCACTTAACAGAAGAGTTGTAATTGTACTTATTTCAGATAAAGATGACAGCAATTTTAATAGCGAAAAAGAATCATCCTATAAACAAAAACATGTTGATCTTACTACATCAAGAACTTATAATCCTTCAATTGAACGCAATGTTGGTAAAATGGTGTTTACAGATGGATATCTTTATTGCTATCAGGTTTCATCTTTTAGAACCAGAGGAAAAGCAGAACAAGAAGCTGCTAATTTAAAAACAAGAGGTTTCAGTTCTTTTGTTGTTATAGCTGATTCACCAGATCTTGATGGCACTTGGTACAGAGTAAGAGTCGGATATTTTAACACTCTTGAAGAAGCAATGAAGAACCGGAGTCTGTTGATTAAAAACTAAAGGTTTTCAATGCTTAGAGATATGGAATAATAAATTAACCTGATCTTACTATATAAATTTTATTCTCAGGTTATTATAATTTATTATTAACATTGTTTTCAAGCGATAAATACTTTTTAAGGGCATTTAAATCTTCAAAAACTTTATCGTGCTTTAGTATCAATCTGTCTTTTACCTGATGACCGCTTGCTATTAATACACAATCAACACCCATAGCACTTGCCACTTCTGCATCGTGTAAAGTATCACCTATAAATAAAATTTCATCACCAGGCAGATTAAGTTGTTCAATTAACTTTAAACCAAGATGCACCTTGCTGCCGGCGTAAATATTATCCAATCCATTAACGTAATCAAAATACTTTGTTAAACCGTAATGTTCCAGAATCTTTACAAGGTTTTCGTGCAAATATGCTGAAAGAACTGACTGTTTAATTCCCTTCCTGTTAATTAAACTGATTACTTCCACTGCATTACCATACAAATCGCAAGTAAGTTTTTTTGATTCATACTCATCAATAAAATCTTTACCAAGCACTTCAAAAGAAGTCCTGGAAAAATCCAGTCCTGCAGCTAAATAATAATCCTGAATCGGGAAAGTAAAAATTTCTCTGTATTGCTGTAAAGATAATTCCGGTAAATCATTATCAGAAAGGATTCTATTAATTATATTTTTACTATAATCAACATCATTTAATAGTGTTCCGTTCCAATCCCAGATTATATGTTTATACTTATTCATAATTTTCAGATTTTAATTTGTTAACAAATTCAAAAACTAACTCAGCCGTAATACCCCAAACAGTTTCTTCACTGTTTTTATAAACGAGCACACGATGTTTTCCGCTAGTCCAGGGTAATGCATAACGCTCCGGCAATCCTAAATCTTTCACCGGAAGTAATTCCACCTTATCTCCATTTTCATTTACAATACTTGGATGCAGTTCAACACGTGTAAAATATTCAAGCGGTTTTGTTTGAATAAAAAAATCTACGGGGAGTAAAAATATTCTATCAACTTCTATTGTATCTATATTTAATTCGTCCAATGATTTTATATTAAGTTTACCGATAAATGCTTCAACGATTACTCCCATTGGCCCAACAAAGGTGCCAAGTTTACCAAGAGTGCGGATTTTCTTTTTTTCAATACCGAGTTCTTCACAGGTTTCTCTTAAAGCAGTTGCAAGGAATCCATTATCTTTTTGATTTTCATAATGTCCGCCCGGAAAACTAACCTCACCCGGCTGTCTCACTTTTTGAGAGCGTTTCTGAAAAAGTAAATATTCAATACCATCAAGCTCAACTATAGGCATTAATACAGCAGAATTGAGGTATCTGTCTCTGCCGATAATTTCAGGTTCTTCAGATATTGTTTTCGATATAAGAGTAGAATATTTCAATTTGATTTATAAATACTTCCTAAATAATAGAGCTTAAATTTTATTAATCAGTTATTAAAAATGAAACTAATGTGAGCTTCTGATAATATTTAATAATTATTTTTAGACTATAAATAATATTACTAAAAATAAAACAAATAGGATTTATTTTCTATCATTGTAATAGCCACTTTTATCAAAGGAAAGTAATTGATTGTCAGCTTCAGTAGATTAAATAACTCAACCCCTCGCCCCTTATCTTCCTAACAGACTATGTGAATATTATTAACCCACAGTTTTAACTGTGGGGAAATGAAAAAAAGCAGAACTAATTATAACCGTTTTTCCGAAGGAATCCTTTGGATAACGGTTTTTCTGATTTTTCACACTGCCTCTTCTTAAGAGAAGGGAATTCAGATTTTTAATTCGATAATACCTTTCAATTCATTAAATGATAAATTAATTTTTGTATAATAATAGTAATTGGCAATTGTGATAATTTGATATTATTTATTTGTTTAAATAACTCAACCCCTCGCCCCTTTTCTTCCCAAGAGAAGTGGTTGGGTGATAAGTTCACAGTTCCAAACTATTATAGATATGATAAATTATAGATTAAGGTTGACTGGAGTTGAAAAACGAATTAATCGTAGAAAAATCTATATTACACAAGATTGTGTTCTTTTTGTTGAAATTTGATCTATAATTAGAATTACTCGCAATACAGTAGAGTTACTTATCTACTTCTTACTTTTTTTCTTAACTTGTTTTTATTTAGTAAATACAATAATTTAGCATAATAAACTATAAATCATACCTCATTATAAACTATAAATAGTGAAGCATAAAAAACTATAAATTAAACAACACATTAAACTAAAATAAAATGGCAGCACCAAACGAAAAATTAGCTCAATCTCTTGAAGTGTTAAAGCAATTTCAGGATAAGGATGGAGTAGCAATAATTAAATCTGATGCACTTTCAAGAACTCATAGAGAGCGATTATTGAAAAATGGGTTCATTAAAGAAGTAATGAAGGGATGGTATATTTCAAATAATCCGCAGGAAAGAAAAGGTGAAAGTACGTCCTGGTATTCGTCTTTCTGGAAATTTTGTTCTGTTTACCTGAATGATCGTTTCGATAACGACTGGTGCATTTCGCCTGAGCAGTCAATATTGCTGCATTGCGAAAACTGGACGATCCCAAAGCAACTGCTGATTCGTTCTTCCAAAGCAAGTAATAATGTTACTAACCTTTTATTTGATACATCACTTTTAGATGCAGTATTAACTATGCCTGCAGAAACAGGTATTATCAAAAAGAATGGCATCCGGATTTTCTCATTAACATCTGCTCTGATTTCCTGTACACCAAATTTCTTTTTACAAAACTCAATAGATGCACGGACAGCATTGACGACTGTAAGAGATGCTTCGGAAATATTATCACCACTTCTTGATGGCGGTAATAGTGTTGTTGCAGGCAGGCTTGCAAGTGCATTCAGAAATATTGGAAGAGACCGCATTGCTGATGATATTATTAAAACCATGAAAGCAGCCGGTTATGATATACGTGAAAGTGATCCGTTTGAAAACAAGCTTCAATATACTTTCATAAATCGCTCAACTTCACCTTATGTAAACAGAATTAGATTGATGTGGCAGCAAATGCGAGAACCAGTGCTAAAATATTTCCCAAAACCCTCAGGTATTCCCAAAGATAAAACCTCTTATTTTAAACTTGTTGATGATAATTATAAAACAGACGCATATAATTCATTATCTATTGAAGGTTACAGAGTCACATCAGAATTAATTGAACGTGTGATGGAAGGAAATTGGAATCCGGATGAAAACGAAAAAGATAATGAGCGGAAAAATGCACTCGCAGCCCGTGGATATTTTCTTGCTTATGAAGCTGTAAAAAAAAGTATCAAAAAAATATTTGAAGGTGAAAATCCCGGGAAAGTAGCAGACGATGATCATGGCGATTGGTATAGAGAAATGTTCAGTCCATCTGTAACTGCAGGTTTATTACACCCCTCTGATCTTGCCGGTTACAGGAATGCACAGGTTTTTATTTCTAATTCAAATCATATTCCTATGAGTTATGATGGTGTGCGGGATGCAATGCCGGTTTTATTTGAAATGCTGCAGGAGGAAAATGAACCTGCCGTCCGTGCAGTACTTGGGCATTTTATTTTCGTTTATATTCATCCGTATATAGATGGCAACGGAAGAATTGGAAGATTTCTGATGAATGTAATGCTTGCTTCAGGTGGTTTCCCCTGGACTGTTATTCCTTTAGAAAGACGAAATGAATATATGAGTGCTTTGGAAAAAGCCAGTGTTGAACATAACATTAACGACTTTGCAAAATTCATCACTAACCTCGTTACAGGGAAAAAATAATCAGGGAGCAACACTATCCAGACTGTGTGAATATTATTAACCCACAGTTTTAACTATGGCGAAATGAAAAAAAGCAGAAATAATTGCAACCGTTTTTCCGAAGGAATCCTTTGGATAACGGTTTTTCTGATTTTTCACACTGCCTCTTCTTAAGTGAAGGCAATTCAGATTCTTAATACAATTTTTACTTTTTAATTTATTTAATAAAAATTAATTTTTGCAGAGAAATAGTAATTGGCAATCGTGATAATTTGATATTATTTATTTGTTTAAATAACTCAACCCCTCGCCCCTTCTCTTCCCAAGAGAAGGGGTTGGGGGATGAGTTCAAAGTTCCAAACTTTTATAGATAATAAATTTTGTAGTTGCGGAGTCGATTAAAACTTTCCAAACTTATTGATATGATTTAAAGATTAGTTTGCTTTTGGCAGTGGATTGTCTTCTAAATATTTTTCTGCATTTTTGTGCGCTTCTTTGCTTAACTCTGCAAGCGTTTGATGTGACTGATTTGTTTCAAAGTTGTTATACATTTCCGTTAATATTAATGTGATATTCCTCTTTATCTATTGCTCAAGAAATACCTTTTACATAAATATATTCAGGTAGTAACTTGACGAAAAATCCTTACAGGCACTTCAATCGTTTCATCCCATTTCTGTCTGTGCTTAATATCTTTCTCAATAGATTTTGCGACTTCAGCTTTTAAGTATTTCTCTCCGCATTGCTGGCAGACTCCAACAGGTACATTTCTAAACACATATAATTTTCCTTTATAACGATAGTCTAGCTCAATTAATTTTTCTTTAACTTCACCGCCGCAAAACGAGCAGTCTCCATATTGTCTCATATTTAATTTTCTTTCTTTTTTCTTGTTCTTTCATCTATCCACTTAGGTAGAGCGGGTAAATATACTGTTATAATCCTAACCGATTTCAAAGTTGTTAAACCACATACAATATGTATAGCTTTTTTTTCCGAATAACCTAAAATCAAATAGCTTTTACCACGTGGATCATCAGAATAATTTTCTAATATTTCACCATTTAAAATTGCTGCTTCAATATCATCAATAGAAATATCCTCAGCATATCTTTCTTCTTCTGCATGGAAACTAATTTCATAATCACCAGTTTTGATTCTATCTTTAATAAATTGAATTTCCATCTAGAATATCATCAAATTTCTTCTTTTAATATACGTTATTAATGATGACTGTGCAAAGAACAACACACTCCAATACTCCAATAATCGTTCACAAGGAATATGCACTACCCCACCACCTTTTTAACCAACTTATCTATCTCTTTCATCTCGGCGGCAAGGTGTTTTTTTATATCGAGACGGAGTTTGCCGAGTCGTGTGGCGCTTAGTTCTTTTTGTGGCGGATTATCTTGTAAATATTTTTCTACTTTTTTGTGCGCTTCTTTGCTTAGCTCTGCAAGTTGTGTGTGTATCTCATTGTTTTTATCAAACTTCGGAAAGTAAATGTCGAGTATCTTTTTATGAACATCTCGAGCACCAAATAATCCTCTTGTCTGAAAATCTTTCATTAATTCATTAGGAATTTTTGAATTCAATATTGCTGTTAAATAATAAGCTTCATTTTTATTGTAAGTTGAAAAACAATAACCTTTACTTTCAACAAAGAAGCTAATATCTAATTTATTCCTTTCAACTACTGTAGCATTAGCATCTTTAGCAGATGAATTATATAAAACTAAAAACGGTGCATTAAGATTTTGTTCTGTTAATCCTCTTTGAAAATTCAACCTTCCATTTGCAGTCATATTTTTTGATTTTTCAGTTTTCTGTATCTCCCAAATATCTTCAGTGCTCTTAAACCACTTAGATGCATTTAAGTATCCTTCCTGCATTAAATCATTTGACGAGTAAAGTTTTACAGCTTTATTATTATCATCATTTTCGATTAAGATCGGCAATACAACAAGATCAGGTTTATATAGTGCAAATGGTAGAATACTTTTTGCAAGTGCAGTTCTGAAAATAAATCTGCTTTCAATTCTTCCTGTAAATTTCAATCCTTTCCAGGGCTTCTTTGCATCTGCTTCAATTGCTTCGGATGTTTTGATATTAATTATTCTGTCTTCAAAATCTTTAGGAATATCCTGATCTAATTCAACAAAGTAAAAACATCTTGGAACAATAGTAGCGCCCTGTTTAAAATGTTTTTTATAGGGATTTTCATCTGTATTACTTTTAGTTCTTTTATCAGAAATAGCAGAAGCTTTACCTTGTTTTACATAATACCACTTAACAGGAACTTCTTTAATATATTCTTTTGAAGTTACTAAATTGCAATTGTGCTCTGATAATTTTCCGCTAAAAATATTTCCCTTTAAATGTGAGGGAATAACTTTTTTCTTTCCTTTGTCTTTAATTGATTCAGCAAAGAAAACACAACTTGGAACTCTGAACAGAGGTGTTACATCTTTCAAATCCCAAATTTGAGTAAGCTTAAATCCATCAGCTTTTCCGCTTCTTGTATTATCGTGATGATCAGCGCTAAAGAAACTTCTTGGTAAAACAAATGCTATCTGACCATCATTACTTAAAAAATAACTGCTGCAGTATGCCATAAAAATTGCTGCAATTTCAAGATGAGGAAAGTTTGCAACTTTAACAGGCTTAACTTCATACTTATCAGCCAAAGCATTAAGTATATTCTGATAATCTTCATTCCTTATTGAACTGTAAGTAAACCACGGCGGATTGCCAATTACATAATCAAACTTACCTGCAAGGAAATAAGGTTTGTAAAGATTCTGAACAATAAATTTCCAGATACTGTCTCTGCCCTTTTCTTTAACAGCTTTCAATCCAAGATAAATTTTATAGAAGCTTTCTATTACTTGTTTATTTGCGCCGGATTTATTTCCGCTCTTTTCAAAATGTTTTCTGAAAATATTTTCAAAAACATCTTCTGTCTCTTTTTTCCTTCCCATCGTCTGTTCTGCAAGATCATCGCAAATTCCGAGTGCATCATCAAACAGATTTACATCTTCAAGTATTTGTGTGGTTAAGTGATATTTTTCTTTATCAATGTTTAAGAGAAACTCATTTCCAAAAAGATTCTGAACACCTTCAGGTGCAAGCAGTGTGTTTGCAAGAATTATGTTAAGGTAAACAGGTTTTTTTGCATTGATAATTTCCTTTCCTAATGCAAGCAGCAAAGTTGTTTTCGCAATCTGCACACTAAGCGGATGAATATCAATTCCGTAAATCTGATCGTTAAGTTCTTCAACTGTTACGTTGGGATTAAGCTCTTTGACTCTATGAATAGCTGCTCTTAAAAAAGAACCGCTTCCGCAGGCAGGATCAAGAATCTTATCTGTTTTATTAAAATCAAACTCCTTAACGATTCTTTCACAAAGCCAGTCCGGTGTGTAATACTCCCCGAGTGAATGTCTTGTATCAATATCAATAAGTTCCTGATAAACACCCTTTAGAATATCTTCGTCAACACTTTCAAAATCAAAGTTTGATATCTCCTGTGCAATAAGACGGAAAACTTTTTTAAGATTGTTAAAGCTTCGTTCGGTATTTATCCAATGGAAAAAATCATTGTCAACAAAATTTCGGATATTATATTTGTAAAATATTGTTCCGTCAAGGATAGACCTTAGTTCAGTATCGTCAATATAATCATCGTTTGAAACGACACTATAAGCAAGCATCTTTGAAAGGACACTTAGATAAGTGTGAATAAGAAAAATGTTATCACGTGAATCAAAACTTCCGTAAGCGATACTTAAAAATTTACTCCACTGTTCATAAGAAACCTGCACTGATCGGAAGAGCAC
>JAVEUY010000098.1:0-8382 GCA_034005315.1 Ignavibacteriaceae bacterium
AAGATGCAGCACGATTCTCAAAATACCCTCGACTAATAAACATTAAACTAACTTTTATAATAAGTCCCATCCGCTCTGTTTTTATAAAAGGATAAATGCGAAATGTTATTATTAAAACTAAATCTAATAATGATTCCCACACGAAAATAAGGAAATAATTTATTTAAGTCTATTTACTTCATAAAATTATTTTTTTAAAAATAATTTACTCTCTCTCTCTCCGCATAAGCCTCTCATTTGAGAAGCTTTTTTATTTTAATAACAACATCTGTTTTGATGCAATATATTCCCCTGCTCTAAGCTGGTAATAATAAATTCCGCTGGAAATATCCGGTGCTTGAAAACTAATATGATAATTTCCTGATTGTTTTTCTTCGTTTACAAGAGTTGCAACTTCTTTTCCGAGAATATCATAAATTTTTAATGTAACAAATTGTCTTTCACCTATTGAATACTGAATATTTGTAACAGGGTTGAATGGATTGGGATAGTTTTGAAATAATTTATATTTATTGATTATTAAATCATCTGACTGCCCAATGTCTGAAGAATTACCAGGGAAAAAAAATTCAAGTATTCTGTCTGTTGATGCTCTCCATAATCCCCAGCTATGTCCTTCCGGTCTTTCAAGCCATTCAGTTTCATATTGATTTGAAATTAAAAAATCACGGAATGTCCTCATGTTTATAAACAGACTTTCATAAGTTCCCCAGATTAAACTCCATTTAATATTTTTTACAGGACCGTTGACAATAAGATTAAATGCTTCATAATTATTTGGCCAGAATGCTCCGGAATGCAATCCGCATAGACCAAATACTTCCGGATAGTTATAACTTATAAGTGCTGAAATATTTCCTCCAAATGAATCTCCCATAACCAGCCTTTTATCAGGTGCAGTTAAAGTTTTGTAGTTGTTATCAATATAGGGTACTAATTCATTAACAAAGAATAATTGATATTGATTTCTTTTATTACCTGCATATTCATCATTTCTGTTGTTTGGTGTTACAAATACTGCAATCAGTGGTTCAATCTTAAAGCTGTCAATCAGATTATCAATTACATTTACTGCTCTTCCAAGTGAAATATATTCTGAACCATCCTGAAAATAAACAACCGGATATTTTGTTTGTGACAGAGTATCATAATCCGATGGAAGATAAACAGTTATTTGATAATTTGAACCTACATTAGAACTGAACAAATTTTTATATTGAAGTGAACCGTGTTCAATAGAAGCGTTATAGTTTATCTCCCAGGGCTGGATATAAAGCGGCATTGCCAGTTCAGAATTAGGACCAAATCCTCCAGGACAAATATGCGGATTTTCAGGATCTAAAATCCAATTGCTGTTATTTATAACAAATTTGTAATCAAGTCTGGCATCTATTTCAAATATCACAGAACGATACCACAGGTTTGTTTGATACAATCTTGAAAGCGCCCAGGAGCTGGTATTCCAATCATTAAAATCACCCGCAACTGTAACTGAACTATTGTTGCCCAGATATAAAAAATTAGCTGTTGAGTCTTCAATAAAGGGTATTCCAACAGAACGGGCATAATTCATAAAACTATCAACCGCAGCGATTTTTTGATCAGGATCAGTTAAAGAATTTACGTGGCTTAAAAATTGCTGAAACTGGCTTTGTGAAAAAATGTTAGATGAAATTATTATTGTTAAAATTATATATTTTTTAAGCATAGCATACCTTAATATTTTTAGCAATTTTAAGTTATTCTTTTTAATAAAGATAAAGAAACAAAATATTTTCGGGTCTAATATTAACAAAATATCTTTTAATTGAGGTTTTTTCAACCTCTCTTTAATGATTTAGCTGGTTATTTTAAGATTTAATTCATCACTAAGATAGAAAACAAATATTTTTTTATATGAAAAAAACTGTAAACAAACGAAACATACAATTTGTAATTGTTATCATTTTAATACTTTTAACTCTGCCTTTTATTAGCTGCGATAATAAAGTTCCTGAACAAAGTATTGATGAAAAATTTGGTTTCGATCTGAAAATATTTGAACAAGAGTTAAAGGATGCTTTAAATAATAATTCATGGATTTTAGCCGGAAATATTTCTGTAGAATCTTTTGATACTTTAAAATCTGTTTATGCTAAAAATAATTACGGAACTTTGCTGATTAGTACTTTGGAATCAAGGTCAGCGATAGATTCAATTCTGGAGATTATAGGAAATGCAGATCAACATGGCTTAAATCCGGAGCGATATAATTACAGTATAATTAAGAATTTATTCGATTCATCTTTTAATGACAAACTTCAGCCGGCTCAAAGACATAAGCAATTAGCGCAATCAGAAGCTTTGCTTATTGATGCAATTATAAAATATTCTTCTGATATGAGACATGGTGTTTTGAATCCATACCTGCTTTATGAAAAAACTCATTTTCTTCCGGTTAATGATTCATCAAATACAAAGTACCTGGAACCTGTAAATCAAAATAATATTCTTCTGTATCTTGAAAATATTCAGCCTAAAAATCCTATTTATAAAAATCTTCAATACGCTTTATTAAAGTTTAAGCAGATAGAATCATTCGATTGGGAACAAATACCGGTAACCGATAAGAAAATTGAAGTTGGTCAGAGTTCTGAAAATATTCCTGCTATATATAAGAAACTTGTTAGTTTGGGATTGCTGGATACAGCTTTGTATAAGATCGATGATTCAGCAATCTATGATTCTGTTCTGGCAAATTATGTTAAGACATTTCAAAGAATAAACGGACTGATTGATGATGGCATAATCGGTAAAGGAACTTTAGAGAAACTTAATATAACTCCTGAACAATATGTTGAAAAAATAAAATTAAATCTTGAAAGATTAAGATGGTTCGATTATAGTGATACATCAAGGTACATTCTTGTAAACATCCCGGACTTTAAAGTAACAGCAGTTGAAAATCAAAAATCATTGTTTGAAATTAAATCTTGTAACGGAAGAAAAAATAATTGGCAGACGGTAACTTTGTACGGACAGTTATCTTATTTTGTTTTGAATCCTACCTGGTCTGTACCAAGAAGTATAATTAAAGAAGAAATTGTAAATGGTTTAAGAAGCGATTCAAGTTATCTGAAAAAAAGAAATTTCAAAGTTTATAAAGCCGGTAAATTAATTAGTCTGGATGGATTAACTGCAAATGACTTCTCTTCATCAAACAGTTATACATTAGTTCAGGATCCAGGTGCGGGAAATGCGCTTGGTAAAATTAAATTCATGTTTACAAATCCATTTGGCATTTATTTACATGATACTCCTACGAGGGCTCCTTTTGGATATGTAAATCGTGCAGTAAGTCATGGCTGTGTAAGATTAGAAAATCCTATGAAACTTGCTGAGTATCTGTTAAACAATAACTCCAGTTGGAATCTGGATTTTCTTAAAGTTGAAATAGGACAAAAGATTGATGATCCGGCGATCAGAAATGAATATTATAAAGTCCGTGATTCTCTTAGAAAAGGCAACAGTTATGGTGTAACAACAGAAGTAAAGCTTACGAACAAAATTCCATTATTTATTGATTATTATACAACCTGGGTTGATGAAGACGGATTGTTTAATTATAGGGATGATGTTTATTCAAGAGATGCTATACTATTAGAGAATCTTAAACCTTTCTTAAGTAAATAATTAAAGTTTTATCACTCAAGTAAACTTTTTTTATACTGTTTTCTTCCTCAAATAATATTTTTTCAGATTTATTTTTCTAATGATAAGTTGATTAATGTTCTTTATTTTTTGTAGTTAAATTTTTAATAAATATGGAGAAATAATGAACAGACTACTATCAGGCTTCTTAATCATATTTTTTTTTGTTTTCTTAATTTCTTGTGGCAATAAAGAAGAATCTGAAAATCAGACACCGCAAATGAATGATCAAAATATTATGAACTCAAATGTGCACAATGTACTTGTAGAAGAAAAAATTGATGCATCTACATACAGCTACTTTAAAGTGCAGGAGAATAATAATTCATATTGGATTGCTGTTAATAAAATGGATGTAAATCCCGGCGAATATATAATGTTTTCACAAGCTATGGAGATGCAAAATTTTAAGAGCGAAACTTTAGGCAAAACCTTTGACAGAATTTTATTTGTAGATGATGCAAGAAAAAGTGAAAGTAATACTGATTTAAAATCACCTCATCAAAATATTACATCTGGTAAAGATGAAACTATTAATATTTCCAGATTAAAAGATGGTTATACAGTCGAACAAATTTATCAGAAAAAAGATGAGCTTGAATACAAAACAGTCAAAGTCAAAGGAAAAGTAGTTAAGGTCAATGAAAATATTATGGGTACTAATTGGATCCATATTCAGGATGGAACAGGATCGGATGGAACACACGATTTACTATTGACTTCCAATCAATCTGTTAAGGTCGGCTCAACTATTATAGCTGAAGGTAAAGTAGTAAAGGATAAAGATTTTGGATCGGGATATTTTTATAATGTATTATTAGAGAACAGTAAGATAACCGAAGAATAATATTAAATAGTTAAGCCCGGAATCTTTATTTCGGGCTTAATCAGTTAAAATGTTTTGATTTGATTTTTATTTTCTTCCATTTCTCTAATGGATTTTTCAATTTCTGCTATATTAAGTTTTCTCTGAAAACCATATTCATTTTGAGCGGAAACAGTAAAGAAATGATGCTTTGTAATAAAATCCAATGAGATTTTCAGCCATTCAAGTTCGTTAGTTTTTTTAATTCCCTTAACATCAAATTCTCTTCGTAATAATTCACTTTTCTTAGTCATATCAGGCATCCCCAGGTGGTGCAAATCTGCATCGCAAATAATTTCTTCTAATTTATTTTTAGGATTTTGCGGACATTCAGTTGCTTTAATACAATTAAGTACTATTTCTGTCTGATCAGCAGGATAAGATTCTTTATCTAAAAATGTTTTTGCATATTCTGAACTAAGTTCTTCGTGCCCGCTGCAGCAATGAAAATATCCTGTATCATGAAACCAGGCAGCAATAAGAAGTATTTCTTCATCTTTTTCACTAACACCTTCCAGTCTGGAAAGCTTCTTAACTACTTCCACAACTTCGAGAGTATGGTCAATATTATGATAGAGATCTTCATTTGCTGATCTGTTTTTATAAAGCTCTCTTACATAAACTTCAGCTATTTGCAATATGTTGTTTACAGGTTTCAATTACTACGTGTAGAATGATTAAAATATTTTTTACAATCGATAATTTACTTTGATTTTTAACGCACTAAATTAGAACTTTAGAATACGCTTAATGGTGATAATTATCACAAAAAAAAGCTAAGTGCAGTGAAAGATCATACTGATGAAAAAGTTAATAGAAGAAGTTATTTAATGGTCAGATATTGTAATAATATCACGGGTGAACTTTTTTTCACCCGTGATAAATATTGAGTTTTACTTTTTCAGGGAATTCTGATACGCTTCTACAACAGCAATTGAAGTCATATTGTAAATATCATCAACAGTAGCTCCACGCTGTAAAACGTGAACCGGTTTTTTCATTCCCATTAAGATTGGTCCTATAACCGTTGCCTGTCCGATTCTTGCCATAAGCTTATATGCAATGTTAGCAGCCCCCAGATCAGGAAAGACCAACACATTTGCGCCGCCTTTAATATTTGTAAACGGAAAAGTTTTATCCAATATATCAGGAACAACAGCAGTATCTGCCTGCATTTCTCCATCAATAATTAAATCAGGCATTTTTGATTTTACAATCTTAACAGCTTCTTTTACCTTAATTGATTCCGGATAAGAAGCGCTGCCAAAGTTGCTGAAAGAGAGCATAGCAATTTTTGGAACCACATCAAAAGCTTTCACTGTTTCAGCCGCTGAGATAGCGATTTCAGCAAGCTGTTCAGAGTTTGGATTAATATTAACAGTACAATCAGCAAAGAAATAAGTTTCTTTTTTAGCGATAACGATATAGAGTCCGGATACTATCTTAAATCCTTCTTTAACACCAATACATTGCAATGCAGGTTTAATAGTATTCGGATAACTTGTTGTATATCCGCTTATCATAGCATCAACTTCATTCATTTCTACCATCATTGCGCCATAATAGTTTGGCTTTTCGATCAGGTTTTTAGCATCCCAAATAGTTGCTCCTCTTCTCTGGCGCTTTTTAAAGAATGCTTCTGCATAAGCACCACACTTTTCACAATTTGCCGGGTCAATGATCTTAAATTCATTTACATCGTATCCAATTCTCTCGATTTCTTTTTTAATAAACTTTTCATTACCAAGTAAAACCGGTTTTGCTATTCCATCCTGAGCAACTGAATGAGCTGCTCTGATAATATTTTCTTCTTCGCCTTCAGGGTAAACTACTTTCTTCGGATATTTCTGAGCTTTGTGAATCATCACTCTAACAATTTCTTTAGATAATCCAAGTCTCTCTTTCAATTCTTCTTCATACTTAACCCAATCAACTTCTGTAATTTTTGCAACGCCGGTTTCAATTGCTGCTTTTGCTACAGCCGGAGCAACATACCACAATACTCTTGGGTCAAATGGTTTGGGAATGATATAATCTCTTCCGAATTCAAACTCTTCACCGCCATAAGCTCTCATAACCATTTCAGGAACTTTTTCTTTAGCTAATTTTGAAAGAGCAAAAGTAGCTGCCAGTTTCATTTCATCATTGATTTGTGTAGCTCTTACATCTAAAGCCCCGCGGAAAATAAACGGAAATCCTAACACATTATTTACCTGATTAGGATAATCGCTTCTGCCGGTAGCCATAATCAGATCCTTCCTTACAGACATTGCATCATCATACATAATTTCCGGATCAGGATTAGCCATAGCAAAAATAATCGGATTCGGAGCCATTGTTTTTACCCAATCTTTCTTAACAACATTTCCAACCGAAAGACCGATAAAAACATCAGCACCATTGAATGCTTCTTCCAATGAGGCATAACCTTTTTCCTGTGCAAATTCTTCTTTGTATTTGTTCAGATCTTTTCTTGCTTTTGTAATACATCCTTTAGAATCGAACATAAAAATATTTTCTCTTTTAGCACCCGCTCTTACGTAATGCTTACAACAGGAAATAGCTGATGCTCCTGCACCATTAACAACAATTCTAACCTTATCTAATTTTTTTCCAGCAACCTCCACCGCATTTATTAAAGCTGCACAAGAAATAATCGCCGTTCCGTGCTGATCATCATGAAATACAGGAATGTTCATTGTGGCTTTCAGAGTTTCTTCAATTTCAAAACACTCAGGAGCTTTAATATCTTCCAGGTTTATTCCGCCAAAAGTTGGTTCTAATATCTGAGTCAATCGTATAATCTCTTTTGGATCGTGGGAATTAACTTCAATATCAAACACATCTATATCAGCAAATCTTTTAAATAAAACTCCTTTACCTTCCATAACAGGTTTTCCTGCTTCAGGTCCGATATCGCCTAAACCAAGAACAGCAGTACCATTTGATAATACAGCAACGAGATTTCCTTTTGCAGTATATTTATATACATCTTCAACATTATTATGAATTTCTCTGCAAGGCTCAGCAACACCAGGAGTATAAGCCATTGAAAGATCTCTTGCTGTTAAACAAGGTTTAGTCGCAATAACTTCTATCTTACCCTTCCTTTCAGAACTATGATATTGAAGGGATTCTTCTTTTGTCAGTTTCATTTTACTCTCCTGTCAGATTATATAATTGATAATTAAAATTTTTAAATATATTGATTTGTAAAAATACGATATGCTTAAATATCACTGTTAATGTGTTCAAGAAATGATGACTAATTGATCTCAAAATTTCACCTGATAACTTCTTTTATACAGATATATGTAAAACTTATGGTTACAAATATTTGTTATCTCAAAATTAGTGAAAAATTAATTTTTGTGCTCATCAATTCTTAAAAAAGATTAATTATTTATTCATTTAACTATAGGATTTCCTTTTGTCGGGTTATAAGAATTGGTTTAATCTATAAAAAAAGCGGCTCCGGTAATTCCGGAACCGCTCATTTTATGGAGAGAGAGCTATATCTCAGGTTATCTGCTTTTTGTTCTGTTATTATTTACATTTTCTTTTACAGGGTTTCTGGTTTCAGTACGATTGCCGGAATCATTTCTTTTTACTTCTGAATTTCTTGTAGTATTTGTGTTTACCTGATTTTTGTTTTCATTAATCCGGGTTTCAACCTTTTGCTCAATTTTCCTTTCGGTATTCTGTTTAATGACTTCAGTATTTGTTTTTGTATTTTCTCTTTTATCTTCTATCTGATTGCTTTTAACAGTTTGCTCTTCACGAGTATTAGTTTGTTTTCTTTTCATTTGTTCATTCCGGATAATCTC
>JAVEUY010000099.1:0-8332 GCA_034005315.1 Ignavibacteriaceae bacterium
ATTCGGTTCCAAGTGAATCGTTCAGAGCACTAAGGACAAGGATTCAGTTTTCCAGACCTGATAAAGAAAATTTAAAAACAATTGTTGTTACTTCACCTTCTCCTCAGGAGGGTAAGACTTTTGTTACTATAAATCTTGCAGGAAGTTTTGCACAAACAGAAAAGAAAGTGCTTTTAGTTGACTGCGATCTTAGAAAGCCAAGAATACACCGTGTATTTGAAGTAAAAAAGGATCCGGGACTGATTGACTATCTTGTAGGAGAAAAATCTCTTGATGAGGTTATTCATAAAAGTTCTCTGAAAAATCTGTATTATTTAACTGCCGGAACAATTCCTCCTAATCCCTCTGAGATGCTTGATTCAAAACAGATGGATGATTTTCTTGCTATTGTAAGGGAAAAGTATGATTATGTTATAATAGATTCACCGCCTATTATTGCAATTACTGACGCAGAGATTCTTACTAAAAAGGTTGATGGAACTATACTTGTTGTTTCATCAGAGGTTACTGAGTTCCCAATGATGGAGAGAGCAAATCAGATTATTCTACACGATCAAACAACCATGATCGGAACTGTATTAAATAATTTTGATACTAATAGTGCGTATGGTTCGCATTATAAGTACAAGTATTATTATTACTATTCTGCTAAGTAGGCTGGTCATTCGTCAGTTAGTCAGTGGTCATTTGTCATTTGTAGTCAGTGGTCATTAGTAGTCATTCGTCAGTAAGTCATTGGTCATTAGTAGTCATTCGATTGCTAGGAGGTTGGAAATGGGAAGTTGTATGTTGGTCATTTTTAGTCAGTGGTCAGTAAGTCATTAGTCATTTGTAGTCATTGATCGCTAATCAGTTCAAATCAGTTACATCTGTTAAATCCGTGTGCAATTAACTAAACTAACTCACCTAGCCTCTCTTAAAAAGAGAGGAACAGGATAGGAAAATATTGGGGGTTGGAAAATAACAATGAAACAATTGAACAATGAAATTAGTCATTCGTCATTGAGTCATTAGTAGTCATTTATTGTTTGCTTACTGCCTATTGTCAACTGCCTACTGTTCTCAAATTCTGACTACTGTCTCCTGATTCTTTTTAAAACAATAGAACACTGATGACTTCCTCATACACAGATTAAGGGGATTTATGCTGATTAAACCTCTAACTTCTAGCGTCTTTCGTTTTTCGTCAATGAAATGGAATATTATGACATTGGCAACCTTTAATATAATTTGAACTTTTAACAGACTTGTATTATAATTAGTCATATCATCTTATAAATTCTATGAATAACAGTTCAAAACGGTTAACACCTGAAAAAAAATTAATGTTGTCACTTAATCTTTACTATTCTGCAAAAGAATTAAAGACAAATGCATTAAAAGCTTTGTATCCCAAACTATCTGAAAAAGAAATAAATGAAAAAGTAAGAAAGATTTTTCTTTATGCAAGATCTTAATCTTTTTTCACTCTATATTAAAATACTCGATGATAATAATATTCCGTATTTCATAACAGGCTCAGTAGCGTCTATTGTTTATGGCGACCCAAGATTAACACACGATATTGATTTAGTGATTAACCTTGATAATTCTGATATTAATAAATTTATAAACGCATTTCCACCTGACCAGTTTTATTGCCCTCCTGAAGAAGTGATCAGAACTGAAATAAACAGAACATCGCGTGGACATTTTAACCTTATACATCACGATTCTGGTTTTAAAGCTGATATATATTTAACCGGTAATTCAGAATTCCAGCAATGGGCAATACAGAACAGCAGGCAAATCGATTTTGCAGGCAGTAAAATAAATATTGCACCAATAGAATATGTGATTATAATGAAGCTTGTATTTTATAAAGAAGGGCGTGCTCAAAAGCATATTTTGGATATACGATCAATGATCAATAATTCAAGTGATTTAATTGATTATAATCTGCTGCAAAAATTAATTTCGGAAAAGGGACTAAATGAACAATGGAATGAAGTCAAAGAAGGATAATGCCGTTTTGTTGAAAACTATACATTGATCATAAGCCTGATGAGTGTATTTGAACACAGACTGTTCCCATTTGCCAATTTTGCTTACTGCCTACTGTTCTCAAATTCTGACTACTGTCTTCTGACTCCTGACTCCTTTTAAAACCAATAGAACACTGATGACTTCGTCATACACAGATTAAACAGATTTACACGGATTAAAATTTCCACTTCTTCCGTCTAGCGTTTTCCGTCATTAGTCAGTAAGTCAATGGTCATTCGTCATTGAGTCATTCATAGTCATTCCGCCAAAGGCGGACAAGTAGTCATTTGTAGTCATTGATTGTCATTTATTGTTTGCTTACTGCCTACTGTTCTCAAATTCTGACTACTGTCTTCTGACTCCTGACTTCTTTTAAAACCAATAGAACGCTGATGACACAGATTAAGCAGATTTACACTGATTAAACCTCTTACTTCTTACTTCTTTCGTCTTTCGTCTAGCGTTTTCCGTCTTTCGTTTTTCGTCATTTTGCCTACTGCATACTGAATACTGTTCTCAAATTCTGACTACTGTCTTCTGACTCCTGACTCCTTTTAAAACCAATAGAACACTGATAACTTCGTCATACACAGATTAAGCGGATTTACACGGATTTTATCTTCTTTCTTCTAGCGTCTCGCTTCTTTCGTCTTTCGTCAATAGTCATTGGTCATCTTACCTACTGTTCTCAAATTCTGACTACTGTCTTCTGACTCCTGACTCCTTTTAAAACCAATAGAACGCTGATGACACAGATTAAAATTTCCACGTCTAGCGTCTTTCGTTTCCCGTCATTCGTAATCATTTAACCCCCTCTTGTGTTCTCCCCCTTGGTAATGGGGAGAAAATGTTTAGAAGTAAAGGTTGTTTAAAATTAGCAATCCAACAATTAATCAGTTTAACTTTTTAACTTTATATCCACGAATCTATTACTGAAAAAAATCAATTTTATTCTTAATTTAATATCACTATTAAAATTTGTATAATGAAAAAGACTTTACAAATCATAAATCAATTGGTTGAGCAAAATGTTATTACTGAGTATGCTATTGCCGGCGGTATGGCTCAGTTCTATTATATTGAACCTTCTGCCACTTATGACCTCGATCTGATTGTAAGTATAAAAGATGAACCTAATTCATTAACTCCCCCTGCAGCACTGTATGAATGGGCTGACAAAAATAATTTTCCAACTGAATTTGAACATATAATAATCGGTGGAATCCCTGTTCAATTTTTATTAGCTTATAATGATCTTGTAAAAGAGGCTTTGATAAATAAAATTCCGGTTACCTTATTCGATGAACCGGCTTTCCTTTTTAGTGCTGAGTATCTGATGGCAATTATGCTTCAAACAGGCAGACCAATTGACTTTGAAAGATTAACTAGATTTATCACTGAGGCTGAGTTTAATGAATTCAAACTTATTGATATACTGGAACGTAATGGTTTATCAGAAAAATATAACGACTTTATAAAGAGAATAAATGAATAAAAAGTATATTTCAAAAGCTGCGGAGTCTAAAATCAAATACCATAGAAGCCGTGCTAAAATGCCTTACGAGGAAAAGTTCAGGATAATTATTGAGCTTCAGAAGATTGAAGCTGAGATGATGAAAAGTAATAAGTCCAGAACTAATTCCAGAATCCCGCGTGTTTGGGAACCGGAGTAAACCCCCTCTTGGGAATGGGAAGTTGTAGGTTGGTCATTTTTAGTCAATGGTCATTCGTCAGTGAGTCATTCATAGGCATTAGTTGTCATTTATAGTCATTGGTCATTTGTTGTCATTTATGTTCATTCGTTGCTTGAATTCTTACTCCTTACTTCTTTCTTGAACAAGAGCATTTAACCGCAAAGTGCTCAGAGGAAATACACGCAGAGGGCGCAGAGAAAATAACAATGCAACAATTTAGCAATTGAGCAATGAAATTAGTCATTTATTGTTTGCTTACTGTTAACTGCCTCAAATTCTGGCTACTGTCTTCTGACTCCTGACTCCTTTTAAAACAATAGAACGCTGATGACACAGATTAAACCTCTCGCTTCTTTCTTCTAGCGTTTTTCGTCTTTCGTCATTTTTAGTCAGTGGTCATTTATAGTCATTGGTTGTCATTTATGGTCATTCGTTGCTTGAATCCTTACTCCTTACTTCTTTCTTGAACAAGAGCATTTAACCGCAAAGTGCTCAGAGGAAATACACGCAGAGGGCGCAGAGAAAATAGCAATGAAACAATTTAGCAATTGAGCAATGAAATTAGTCATTTATTGTTTGCTTACTGTCAATTGCCTCAAATTCTGGCTACTGTCTTCTGACTCCTGACTCCTTTTAAAACCAATAGAACGCTGATGACACTGATTAAGCAGATTTACACGGATTTTATCTTCTTTCTTCTAGCGTCTCGCTTCTTTCATCTTTCGTCAATAGTCATTTATTGTTTTGCCTACTGCCTACTGCATAACTCCCGTACTTCCATTTTACTTAGTTGAATAACTACTGCTGTTTGATTAAATTTCATTCGAGTAATCAAATTAAAATTGACGTTTAAAAATTATTATGAACAAAGAATCAGTAAAGAAAAATCTTGAATCAGTTTTTAAGAATGAAACAAATGTGACTTTTGCATTTTTGTTTGGCTCTGTGGCTAAGAATAATTTACGTTACGGCAGTGATATTGATATAGCAATCTACTTTAAAGATGAACCAGCTTTAATTGAGATTGGTGACTTAACTCTAAAAATAGAAAAGGCACTTAATTGTAAATTGGATTTAGTAAGACTAAATGACCTTGATAAATTAAACCCTGTCCTGGCTTACAATGTAATCAGTGAAGGGATAATATTAATAAATAATGATAACAGAGTATTTACTGAATTCATAAAGTCTGTAGTATTAAGGTATTTAGATTTTAAACCTGTAAATGATTTTATAAATAAATCTTTTAATAAGAGATTAGCCAATAACCAATTCGCTGTATTCGATAAATGATAAATGATAAATTAAAAAGACTTGAAGAGAATCTTAATATTCTTAATAAAATAAAAGATAATTATACACTGGATGATATTATCAGTGATAAAGTAGATGAATGGGGTTTAAGATACGGTTTACTTGAGTCAATTCAGATAATTATTGATCTTTCTTGCAGTATTGTGTCAGAGAAAAATTTGGGAATACCAAAGAACTATTCTGATTGTATCAACCTTATTATAAACAACAATTACATTGAAAAAGAATTGGGTAAAAGAATTTTAAGTATGGTGGGATTAAGAAATTTATTGGTGCACGAGTATGGGATTATCGATGTAAATAAACTTTATGAATATCTTAATTATTTACAGGACTTAAAAGATTTTGCTGTTGTGATAGGTAAATTGTGAATCTTTTTAAAGTCAATAGAACGCTGATGACACAGATTAAGCAGATTTACACGGATTTTATCTTCTTTCTTCTAGCGTCTCGCTTCTTTCGTCTTTCGTCAATAGTCATTTATTGTTTTGCCTACTGTCAACTGCCTCAAATTCTGACTACTGTATTCTGACTCCTGACTCCTTTTAAAACCAATAGAACGCTGATGACACAGATTAAGCAGATTTACACGGATTTTATCTTCTTTCTTCTAGCGTCTCGCTTCTTGCATCTTTCCAGATTAGTCATTGGTTGTCATTTATTGTTTGCCTACTGTCTATTGTCAACTGCCTATTGTTCCCCTCTTCCGGATAGCGTCTTTCGACATTCGTCATTAATTAAGCAGATTAACAAAGATTAAAATTCATTTTTGTGTTTGTAATAAAGACGGGGACATGCCCCGCCTTAACATTATGGTACGACTGATAATGGTAACGTATTTGAATAGTTAATCGCATTCCCAGCTTCGTTTTTTGTAACAAAAGCAGAGAACACTTTATTTGAACGGTATTTACTAAATAACAATTCATCATTGCCAATCAGAGGTGCGGTAAATTCAATTACCTCTTTTAAGCTAAGATCCACATTACCTGATGAGGTCGAAATAAATACGTAATCTTCTACTGTCTCATCAACAGGATCAGATAGAAATATTATCGTAAGCATTTCAATATGTGTTTCTACAGATTTATTGATATTGTTGTTTGATCCGATTACATCAAGCACTACCATTACAGAATGATCAGTGATTGTAACTTCAGTATATCGGACCGGAAAACCGGCAACAGGAACAAGCTTAACGAAATCAGTCAGATCACCAGCCAGCACATTAGTGTAATTAGATCTTATCAGAAAGTTATGCGCACTTAATCCTGATGGCGCTTTTGATTTCCAGATTGTTTTAAGATCCTGATGAAAAATTATCGCCTTAGACAGCTTTGCCGAAAGGGTAAATTTAGCACGGCGAGCAATTGATTCAGGATCACCCGGAATATTAATATTAGAAGGCCGCATACCTACGACATTCTTGCCATTTACTTCGCGGAAAACCATATCGCCAAGGGCACCGCTTACTCTGCCCAAGACTTGTTTTTTTAATTTTGCCATTGTTTTATTTCCTTATTATAAAAATATTATTAAAAACTATACTAATTATTGATTAAGAGTTTTTGATTAAAAACCTACTGTTTAAGATACTTTCATTCAGGCTTGTGTAAATTTTATTAGGTATTTTAAATATTGTTATCCAAAAAAAATGAAACTATCAGCTAATTTCTTTAACACAGACTTCAGAAAGATTAAGAATTTTAACGGGGGTGCGCGGGATTTTAAAAGTGATGAGATATCGGGATCATCAGTAACCAGATTTACCTGGTCCATTGAGCTTTTATTTTTATTCTTTTCTGCATAACCGGCAGATAGGGAGCACATAGGCAGCACATAGGGAACAAGAACCGAAAGCCTTTGCTCTACCCTGTTGAAATGTTTTGAATAATTTAAGTAATCCATTTTATCTCCTGTTAAAAAATTGAGAAATTATTGTTTATGAAATAAAATCTGACTATTGAGGAAGTGCTGATTTGAGTCAAAAAACAATTAAATTTTTTCTCTAAATACATATACTTCAAAAAAAGTAATTTTTCCATTATATTTTTAACCAGGATAAACGGCAAAATCCGGATTTTTAAAGTATATGTATATATAAAATATTTTGAAAGGGTAACTAATGACATTATATCAAGAACAAGAAGGGATTACACATTTACCGCCCGGGAGACGACATCAGAGTGAAATATTAAAAGAAAATAAAACGATTGAGGATGGTGATAATGAAATCTTGCCAGAACAACCGGGGGTTAAAATAGCCAGTGCAGAAGAAGTTTGTGAAGCAATTATTGAAGCATATAAAAGAAACTCAAATTTTCAAGTAAAGCTAATAAAGTTTGCTCAACGCACAATAAAAAGATTTATAGGCGGTAAATATGATGGCAGACTTCAGCCTGACGATGTAGTGGAAGAGGCTGTATTCAGAATATTAAATCTTAATCGTAAGTGGTATAAGAACAAAACAACAAAAATTGAGAATCTGATTTTAATGGCTATTGTTAGTTTAGTAAAAATAGAGGCAAAAAAAATTCAGGACATTTACAATCCGCTTTATACTCCAACTGAATCGGAAGAAACGGATGAAAAGAATCAAGATAAAAAAACAAGGATAATCCCACTTGAGTATATTAAAAAAGATAAAAGTGACAAAAACAATCAAAGTAACACGGTAATTGATATTGAGAAATTAAGATATACTGACAAACAGAGAATAGAAGATAAATTTGATTTTGAAGCATTGGATGAACAGGAAGCAATAACAGAAATAATGGATGAATTTGAAGAGAATGATATAATAGCATATTTCGTCCTTGATGAAATGCTAAAAGGAAACAAATCACAAAAAAGTATGTCAGAAATTTATGGTATAAAAATTAATGACGTAACTAATGCCTATAAACGAATTAAAAGAAGAATAGAAAAATTACTAAAAAAATAAATTAATAAGGAGGTATGAATAAGTATGAATCCCGCTACAAAAAATTTCCTTCAATTGTTTTTTGATGCAATAGATGAAAATATCCAACAAGTTATCAGGGAATTAAAGGAAGAAGGGATAGACACTGAGGAATCAGAAAACAGAATTAAAATAATGATTAAAAAGAAAAAAGCAGAATTAAAAATAGAAAGAGGTAAAATTTTAAAAGAGAAAGTTGAAGAGATATTAAAAGCGCAGCCCGAAGAAACAAAGTCAGAAACCATCGAAGAAAGATATTCAATAGCTGCACGTAAGCTAGGATCATTAGACCAGGAAGATATTCTAAGCATTAAAAAAGATGCAGAATTACTAAAGG